>JBKJJZ010000381.1:0-4110 GCA_046597705.1 Vicinamibacterales bacterium
ACATCGTCCCGGCCGCCTACGTGGCCCTCGGTCGGAATCGCCCGGGTGTAGCCAGAACGGGGTAGTCACTGCCATGAGGGCCTGGCGGCAATTCGAAGCGTCAGCTCAACGTGTCGAACGTCTCGACCTGCTCGTAGCCCGATGGATTGGGCGCGAAGTGGTCCGGGCGCAGCACCAGCGTCACCTGCCAGCCGGCGGCGGAGGCCGCGTCCAACTCGGCGGCGACATCGGAAATGAACAGAATGTGCGACGGGTCCTGCGCGAGCTCCGCCGCAATTCGCACGTAGCTGTCCGTCGATCGCTTCGATCCCACCGTCGTGTCGAAGAAGTGGGTGATGAAGGGCGTCAGGTCGCCGTCATCCGTCATCGAAAAAAACAGGCGCTGGGCCAGCACGCTGCCTGACGAATAGATGGCGAGGATGAGTCCATGCGCATGCCATCGTTTCATGGCCCCAGGCACATCGGAGAACATCGCGCCCCTAAGCGTGCCCGCTCGGTATCCGATGTCCCAGATGTGGCCCTGCAAGGCCTTGAGCGCCGGCGACTTTCTATCGCGGTCCATCAACCACCCGGCATACACAATCACCGAGTTGAGACGCTGCCCGGCTGTCTCGTCCTCCCATGGCGGCGCTCGCATCGCCTCCGGCTCGGCCCGATGCTCATTTGCGAACTGCAGCGTCAGTTCCCGGACCAGGTCAGCGTGCCCGGACTGGCGAAGAAACCCCGCCAGGTGTGTGCGCGCATAGGGAAAAAGCACCTCGTGCACGAAGGACATCGGGGTCGTGGTGCCCTCTATGTCGAGCACGATGGCACGGACTCCCCGATCGCGGAGTGACAAAGTCACAGGCGCGTGGGTGGCACTGGGAAGTAGGCCGGGCCGAAGCACAGCGGCTGGAAGCGCGCATCCACACCGCTCTTTGTGTAGTGCGGCGTCCATCCAGACGTGTCCTGGAACAGCCGAATCGCGCGAATGCGCCGATCGGAGCAGAGGTCGAACCAGTGAGGGGTGCCGCGCGGCACTCGAATGAGATCGCCGGCGTCCACTTCGATCGCAAACACCGGTCCCTTCGGCGGGTGGATGTGGAAGAGGCCGCGGCCCTCGATGATGAATCGCACCTCGTCCTCGTCATGCCAGTGCTCGCTGCTGAACTTGCTCAACATGGCGTCGAGGTTCGGCGTGTCTGGGAACACGTCAATGACATCGGCCGTCACATAACCGCCCCTCGCGTTCAATTCGTCGATCTTCGTGCGATACGCCGCAAGAACTTCCGCGGCCGGGGCTCCCGCGGCCAGGGGCATGTCAGGCAACACACGTTCGTACTCGATCTCCATCGTCGCGAGAAACGCCGTGACGCGCGCGAGGTCGTCAATGGTGCGTTGTTCCTCGGGAATGCGGACCAGGGCCATTGCGGTTCTCCTATCTCTCCTGCCGGCCGACGGTTTCCAGCAGAAACTCCAATGCTTCGACGTGCCGTTCGGCCTCCACGACAGTGCGGCCCCACGTGTAGAGACCGTGTCCGCGAATCAGCAGCCCATGCGCATCGGGGTGGTCGTGCAGGACGCCAGACACAGCGACGGTCAGCCGGGCCATGTCCTGGTCGTTATCCACAATCGGCACCCACTCGCGATGCGTGTGGGACGTGACGCGGTCGAGGGCCTTCAGCATTTCGAAGCCCTGGAGCGTGATGCCACCTTCATCCGAGTGGCGCTCTGAGAGCATCGTGCTCCAAACGGAATGCGTGTGCAACACGGCGCCGGCCTGGCGGGCGCGAACGATCTCGACGTGGAGCGGCGCCTCAGCCGAAGGGCGGGTGGTCGTCCTTCCGACCGGCCTCGTGTCTTCATCAATCATCACGAACTGCCGGGGCGTGAGCGTGCCCTTGTGGCTGGCGCTCTGTGTGATGCAGAGCCTCAAGGGCGATTCCGAGATCACCACGCTGAAGTTACCGCCCGTGGCCAGCACCCAGTTGCGGCTGTAGAACCTTCGCCCCACCTCAATCAGGGCTTTTGTTGCAGATGATGTAGACATTATTTGATCTCGAATGGCACCTGGCGCGCGAACGGCTTGCCGGTGTGTTGCTGAGCTTCGACACGCAGAACGTACGCGCCCGGTGTCAGGCCGCGCAACGGGAGGGTCGTGCTGAACTTGCTTTGTGTATGACCGCTTGACGCGCGCTGGCCGGAAATCGATGTTGTCTCAGGTGCGACGGCGGACGGCCCCTGCACCGACACACGGACATCCGCATCGGCATGTTTGGTTCGCCAGAACACGCGAGCGAAGATCGTCAGCGTGTCGGTGCGGGCGAACGCGCGCGCGGTGGCCGGCTGGAAGGGCACCAATTGCCGAATCGTATCGAGGCCCACCGCCGCATCAAGGGTGTACTGTGACGTCCCCAACACGAGCGGGCTCAGTTGAAGATCTGAATCGCGATAGTCAGGCACGTCCACTTCCACGTGCGTGGTGCCCGTCTTCCCCAGCGCCGTACTCGACACTCCGACCCGTATGGTCAACGGTTCGGTGGGAAGGTCGATGACTTCGTTGATGACAAACGTTCCCCGAGCCGTGGGCTTCCAGGTGCCGGTGAACTTGATGTCGCGCTGGAACGATGCCTTGATTTTTGCGTCGGGCGTCAGCGCCATGATGCCCACGCGCAGGTCGTCGTTCAGTTTCGTGGCGCCGCGTTCGGGCAATGGGTATGCGAGTTCAATCGTGACCACGGCACGCGTCGTTCCCCCCATCGACGGGCTCATCGGCGCGACGAAGACGCGGATAGGAAGGCTTGGATCGTCAAGGCCCGCACCCAGCGCCGCCGTCATCTCGCGCTTCGGTGTCGTGGCCTTGGGCGATGCCGGGTCGGCGTTGTAGCCTGCGCGCGCCCGCACCGTGAGACCGGGCCGCTTCACTTTGACCTCGATGTCGTGAAACTTGCCGTCATTGACGAGCGGCTTCGGATAGAAGCCCAGCAGGTAATAGCGGCCGTTCTCGATCAGGATCTCCCTGACCGCTCGCGGCACATCCGACATCCCTGAAAATCCCCGACCACCCGTCTCCGTCGCGAGGATGCGCATGGATTCAATTGCGGGACTGAACGGAGTGGCTCCGCTTTCACCAGCGGTCGCGCCCGGGGCATCGGTGTTGATGCCGTTGACAAAGTTCGGGTCGGTGAACAGCCGCGGGTCGAGGGTGTAGATCGGGACTCCGGCCCGTTGAGCGTTGCGAATGAGATCACGGCAGGCGGCGTTTATCACGCCAGGGCCATACGGAAGACACCCGCTCGCACTCACCAGAACGATTGCTCTGCGGGGCTGTCGCGCAGCCGACAGCGTCTTGATCGCGTTCTCCAGCACGAACAGTTTTTCCCGCCCGTCGGTACGTGAAGACAGCTCGCCCATGCTGAACGCGTCTTTCTGCGTCCTGACGTTCTCAATCAGGCGGCCGATATCGTTCGTGAAATCCTGTGAGAGATCCGAGCGCGAGATGTACGTCACCGCGACCTGGTCATCACTCGACAGCTGTTGGAGAAACTGGACCATGGTCCGCCGCAGCGGAATCAGGTCCTGCGGTCTGAGCAGCTGGTCATCGATGACGAAGGCCATGGCCCGGCTGGCGCGCGGCTGCGAGGCGTTTGAACCCACGTCTGAGGGTGGCGGCGGCGGCACCTCCAGATCGATCGTCCGGCTCTCGAGCGGCACCGACACAAATGAGAAGTCCTCGATCGTCTGCGGCCGTCCCTGCTCGGTGATGATGAAGTCGTCCCGGGTCAGGTCCGTGATGACCCGGTCGGAACTGTCGGTCACGATGACGTCCACGGCCACATACTGGGTCGTCGATCGGAATGTGGGTGCAGGTGGGCGCTGCTGCTGTGCGGCTGGGGCGGCCAGCAGGCACACCGCCACTCCGGCCAGACCGATCACTCGTCGCATGTGAGGAATAGTGCCATACACTCCCGTGTCATGGGTTACCGGCTCGATCTCGCGACAGACCTGAAGCAGGGGTTCCGCCTGATGCGCCGCAGCCCGGTGTTCACGGTGACGGCCGTCGTCGTGTTGTCGCTCGGCATCGGGGTCAACACGGCGCTCTTCAGCGTCATCAACGCGTTGTTCTTCACG
>JBKJJZ010000394.1:0-35553 GCA_046597705.1 Vicinamibacterales bacterium
CTTGCCTGCACGAAGGAACTTCCGATGGATGCGGATCGCTTGAACGTGAACGGCGGTGCGATCGCGCTGGGCCATCCGCTGGGCTGCACGGGCGCCCGGCTGACAACCTCGATGCTCTACGAACTGGGAAGGCGTCAAGGACGCTACGGACTGGTGACGATGTGCGTAGGCGGCGGAATGGGCGCAGCCGCCCTGTTTGAACGAATCTGAGGCTCGTATGACTACAACGACGACTGTTGCTCGCCGCGGCGCGGACTGGCTGCTGGAGCCCACGCTTCCTCAAGACGTGTTCACGCGGGAACGCCTCAGCGAGGAACATCGCCTGATCGACCAGACCGCCTCGGAGTTTCTCGAGAAAGAGATTCTGCCCGCTGTCGATCGACTCGAGCAGAAGGACTGGGCGCTGGCCAAGTCCCTGGTGAAACGCGCCGGCGATCTCGGCCTGCTTGGTTGTGATGTGCCGGAGACGTTCGGCGGGATTGATCTCGACAAGGCCGCCGCCGTGGTTGTAGCCGAAGCGCTGGGCGCGTGCGCGTCGTTTGCCACCACATTCGGCGCACAGACTGGCTTGGCCATCATCCCGATTCTCTGCTTCGGCACCGAGGCGCAGAAAACGAAATACCTGCCTGGAATCATCGCCGGCGATCTCGTCGGCGCGTATTGCCTCAGTGAAGCCGGTTCCGGCTCCGATGCGCTCGGCGCCCGCGCGAAAGCCACACGGCAACCCGACGGCTCATGGGTGCTCAATGGCGAAAAGATGTGGATCACCAACGGCGGATTCGCCGACATCTACATCGTCTTTGCCAAAGTGGATGGTGAACAGTTCAGCGCGTTCATCGTGGAAAAGTCGTTTCCCGGCGTTTCGCACGGGAAAGAAGAACACAAGATGGGCCTGCACGGCTCGTCAACCACGCCGGTGTTGCTGCAGGACGCGCGTGTGCCCGCGGAGAACCTGCTGGGTGAAATTGGCAAGGGCCACAAGATCGCGTTCAACGTGCTGAACTACGGCCGCTTGAAGCTGGCCAGTTCGTGCAGCGGCGGATCGAAGTTCGTGGTGGGACAGGCCGCGAAGTACGCGCTGAACCGGCGGCAGTTCGGCGTGCCGATCGCCACGTTTGGCGCCATCCGCCACAAGCTCGCGGAAATGACCGCGCGCGCGTATGGCGTGGAAAGCATGCTGTACCGCACGACCGGACTCATCGACGAAATGATTGTGCGCGGCGGCGGCACGCCGGCCGCGGCCCTGGCCGCCCTCGAAGAGTTCGCGATGGAAGCCTCGCTGCTGAAAGTCGCAGGCAGCGAGATGACGGATTTCGTGCTCGACGAGAATGTGCAGATTCACGGCGGGAACGGCTTCGTTCGTGACTACCCGGCGGAACGCAGTTATCGCGATGCGCGGGTGAACCGGATTTTCGAGGGCACGAACGAAATCAACCGGCTGCTGGTGCCCGGGATGCTGATCAAGCGCGCGCTCAAAGGCGGCGTGCCCATCATCGCCGCGGCCCGGCGGCTGCAGGACGAACTGCTTGCGCCACCGGCAGCGGGCGGCACCACTGGAACCACGCCGGCTGACCTGCTCGCTGGAACCGTGGCCGGCATGAAGAAGACCGCGATCATGGTGTTGGGGCTGGCGATGCAGACCTACGGTACTGCGCTGGAACAGCAACAGGAGGTTCTGATGCTTGCGTCCGACATCATGATGGACACGTTCATGGCCGAAAGCGCTCTGCTTCGCGCCAGCCAGGCCGCCACCGCAGGCGCTGAAAAGGCGTCACTCCATGCCGACGCGGCGGCCGTGCTGACCCACGACGCGGGCCTGCGGGTGGACGGCTGCGCGCGCACGGCCATTCAGGCGATGACGACGGGGGACACGCAGCGGACGATGCTTGCGGCGCTTCGACGAATGCTGAAGGTCACACCCGTCGATACGATCGCGGCGCGCCGCCGCCTCGCTGACCGCATCGTCGACCGACAGGGTTACATCTTTTCGTAAACCTCGACCGGAGCCGGCCAGCAAGTACAATTGCCCGGTGGTGCGCCTCGTAATTCTCGCGCTTGCGCTGGGCATGGCCGGTGCCTGCAACTCGGGCCCGCAGCCGTCCAATGATGCGTCGGCTGTCCTGTCTGTGCAGGCATGGAGATCCGCCAAGGACGCGATGTTCAGGTCGGACGCCGATCGCGACGGCGACGGACAGCCCGACTCTCCGCTGCTGCCCGCGGACCGCGCAACGTTCACCGGCCTGCCCTACTACCCCATCGATCCGGCGTATCAGATGCCGGCCGTTCTCAAAGAGAACCGCTCGCCGAAACTGATCATCGAATTGCCAACGTCCTCGACGGAATTGCGGAAGATGCAGCGCGTGGGCACGCTGACATTTTCGCTCAAGGGCACCACGCTCACACTCACGGCGTTTGCCGACGAAGACGCGCGCACCATCACGCGGCTCTTCGTGCCCTTTGGCGATCTCACGAGCGGAACTGAAACCTACAAGGGCGGACGCTACATCGAACTCGACCGGACTTCCACCACCCTCTACGATCTGGATTTCAACCGGGCGTATCACCCGTTCTGCGTGTTCAACGTGAACTATGTCTGTCCGGTGCCACCCAAAGAAAACCGCCTGCCGGTGGCAATTCAGGCCGGCGAACGGCTGCCGGTCACTAACGGACGCTAGTGCAACGGGCCGCCTTCAGGGCGGTAAGATGGGGAGCGAATGCGCAACAAACTTTGTGTGATGCTTCTGGCCGCGAGCCTCGGGACCGGGCTCCTGGCAAGTGACTGGACCGAATCGCGCGGTCCTTCACGAGACGGAACGTCGTCCGAGACGAACCTGCCTTCCAAGTGGTCGGCGTCAGGCGAGAACCTGGCGTGGACGCTGCCGTTTGGCGGCCGCTCCACTCCTGTCATCCACGGCAACCGCCTGTATCTGCAGACCACGACGACGGGAGATATTTCGCTGACACAGGAACGGCTTGTGGCTGTGGATGCCCCGTCGGGGCGCGTGCTCTGGGAGCACAAGGTCAGCCAGTACCTGAGCGACGTTCCTCAGCACCGCGCGGCATGGGCCTCTCCGGCAGTCGATCCCAACAGCGGCAACATCTTCATGTTTACCGTCTCGGCGGAACTCCTCGCCTTCTCGCCAGACGGCAAAGTCCTGTGGAAGCGGTCCCTGCCGGAAGAGTACGGCGCAATCACCACCCACGGCGGCCGCACCACCTCGCCCATCGTCCAGGGCAACATGGTGATCCTGAACACGTTGCTGCAGGGTTGGGGCGACCTGGGCAGGCCGGGCAATCGCTACTTCGCGTTCGACACGGCAACGGGCCAGACCGTGTGGATCAGCGCGCCGCAGTCGAAGCATTACGACACGAACTACTCCAGCCCGATTGTGGCGAGCGTTAATGGCGTGCTTCAACTGATCGTCGGGGGCACTGACGGCGCGTTCTATGGCATCAAAGCCAACACAGGACAACCGGTGTGGAGTCTCGAGGTCAGCAAGAGGGCCATCCTCAACAGCCCGCTCTTCAGAAACAACACCGTGTATATCGCGCATGGTGAAGAGAACATCGACACCACCGAGATGGGGATGCTTGCGGCCGTTGACGCCACCGGCGCGGGCGTGCTGACTGGCGCGGCAATCAAATGGAAGACGCACAACTTCATGCCCACGTTTGCGTCTCCGGTCATGGACGCCGAGCGTCTCTATGGCGTTGACAACAGCGGCATCCTCGGCGCGTTTGATTTGAAGACAGGCAAGGAACTCTGGACGAAGACCCTGGGCACTTTGCAGAAGGGTTCTCCGACGCTGGCCGACGGCAAGCTGTACATCGGCACGGAGAACGGCAAGTTCTACATCCTGAGGCCGAGCGCCACGGGCGTCGAGGTGCTCGATGAGGATGTGCTGGGCAAGGCGGGAACTCCGGAGCCGGTCATCGCATCGCCGGCGGTTGCCAACGGGCGTGTGTATCTGACGTCAATGGACCACGTCTACGCGATCGGGCCGAAGCAGCCGACGGCGCCAACCGGGACGATTGGAAGCAGGCCGGCTTCCACCGAGGCGCCGGCCGCCGTGCAGGTCTTTCCATACGAGGCATTGCTTAACACTGGCGAGTCGAAGGCCTTCGCAGTAAAGCTGTTCGACGCGAAGGGGCAGTTCATCCGTGAGGCCAGAGCTGGTGAAGTGCAGTGGGCCACGGACCAGCTGGCAGGCACGGTTGGCGCGGACGGCAAGTACGTGGCGCCGGCAGACGGTGCAGCGGGTTACGTCAAGGCGACAGTCGGAACACTCACAGGTCAAGCGCGCGTCCGCGTGATTCCCCCCCTGCCGTGGTCATTCGACTTCGATGGCATCAAGGCGGCGCCCGCGTGGTGGACGTCCAATCTCAAAGCGCTGCCGCGGGAACTGGATGGCAGTGGCGTGCTGGTGCGGCCGCGTGATGACACCGTGGGCCGCCGCACGAAACTGATGATGGGCCGGCCCGAATGGTCGGACTACACGGTGGAATCGGATGTGCGTGGACTGGAAATGCGCCGGCAGCGCGGCGACGTGGGGCTGATCAACCAGCGCTACGTCCTGATGCTGTTCGGCAACAACCAGAAGCTCGAATTGCAGCCCTGGCAGGCCGCAAACGAGATGACGGTCAGCGTGCCGAACGTGACGTGGGAACTGAACACCTGGTATCGCATGAAGCTGCGCGTGCAGAATCGGCCGGACGGCACCACGCTGGCGCAGGGCAAGGTCTGGAAGCGCGATCAGCCTGAGCCTGCCAAGTGGATGATTGAAAAGATCGACCGCATTCCCCATCGTGCCGGCGCACCTGGCCTGTACGGCGATGGTATCTCCGACGTGTTTTTCGACAACTTCAAGGTTTATAAGAACCAGTAGGGCGTGGCTTTAGCCGCGCCGCGATTAAGGATTATTCGATGAAAAAACTCGCGCTCGTCGTTCTGTGTGCCCTTGTGGCCACCACCGTCTCCTCCGGCGCCGGCAAGGGCGTGACCGAATGGCACATGTGGGGCGGCTCGCCGGACCGGAACATGGTGTCGGATGCCACGGGACTGCCCACCACGTGGGATGTGAAGACTGGCGCGAACATCAAGTGGGTGGCGGCGCTGGGCTCGCAGAGCTACGGCAACCCCGTTGTGGCCGGAGGCGTGGTGCTGGTCGGCACGAACAACGAGGCCACACGCGATCCCAAGCAGCCTGGAGACCGCGGTGTCCTGATGGCGTTTCGCGAAGCCACTGGCGAGTACATGTGGCAGGCCACCTACGAAAAGCTGACATCGGGCCGCGCGAACGACTGGCCGTTCCAGGGCATCGCATCATCGCCGCTCGTGCTTGATGACATCGCGTACTTCACGTCGAATCGCGGCGTGGTGGTGGCCGTGGACATCCAGGGCTTCACTGACAACGAAAACGACGGCGAGTTCAAGACGGAAACGCTGACCGGCAAGAACGATCCCGACGTCATCTGGCAGTTCGACATGATGGAAGAGGTGGGCGCGTTCCCGCACAATCTGGCCAACTCGTCTCCCAACTTCTATCAGGATCTGCTTTACGTCTCCACCGGCAATGGGCAGGACGAGAGCCATGTGAACATTCCCGCGCCCAAGGCGCCGGCCATCATCGCCCTCAATCGCAAGACCGGCAAGCTGGTGTGGGAAGATGCCTCGCCAGGCGATCGCATCCTGCACGGCCAGTGGTCCACGCCGTCAGTCGGCACCATCGGCGGCGTCGTGCAGGTGGTGCACGGCCAGGGCGATGGCTGGATCCGCGGCTATGAAGCGCTGTCGGGAAAGAAGCTCTGGGAGTTCGACACCAATCCCAAGGATTCCGTCTGGCCAAAGACGCGCAACGAGATCATCGCCACGCCCGTGATCTTCGAAAACGTCGTCTACCTCGCGAACGGCCAGGATCCGGAGCACGGCGAAGGTGTGGGCCACCTCTACGCGATCGACGGCACCAAGCGAGGCGACATCACGCAGTCCGGCAAGCTCTGGCAGTACGACAAGATCCGCCGTTCGATCTCGACGGCTGCAATCAAGGACGGCCTGATGTATTACCCGGACTTCAGCGGATTCCTGCACTGCCTGGACATCAAGACCGGCCAGGCCGTGTGGGTGCATGACATGTTCGCGGCCATGTGGAGCTCGGCCATGATCGTCGACGGCAAGGTCTACCTCGGCGACGAGGACGGTGACGTCACCGTGTTCCAGCACGGCCGCGAAAAGAAGGTGCTGGGCGAAGTCAACATGGGCAGCTCCGTCTACTCCACCGTGGTCACGTCGAATGGCGCCATGTTCGTCATGACCAGGAACAACCTCTTCGCGATTCAGCAAGGCGCCAAGCGCGGCACTTCTGAAATGGGGAAGTGACAGAACTGGCAGAAGTGGCTGACCTGAAGAAATGGTAGAGATGAGGAGCTTCCTATCGGTCGTGGGCCTCGTCGGCCTCGCAACACTGTCATTCAGTTCCGCCACTTCCGGCACGTCCGCCAGTTCCGTCAGTTTCCGCCTACGCTCTTCGAGCTACGGCGGACAAGCCGCCAGTTCCCCATTACAGGGCGCAGCCCAGAACTGGCCGCAATTCAGAAACGGTCCCACCCTGAATGGCGTGAGCGCCACAGCTCTGCCGGCTTCTCTGAGAGTCCAGTGGACCTACGAAGCGGGCTCCGCGGTTGAGTCGTCGGCGGCCATCGTCGGAGGCGTCGCCTATGTCGGCACTGCCGGCGGTAAGTTGCTGGCGATTGATGCGGCCTCGGGAAAGTTGAAATGGTCGTACACCGCGACCAGCGATGACTTCGGCATCGGCGAGTCATCGCCGGCGGTTGCGGGCGGCCTGGTCTACATCGGCGATCTGGCCGGCGTCTTCCACGCCGTGGACGCGGCCACGGGCAAGGTGCGCTGGACGTACAAGACACAGGCCGAGATCAAGTCCTCGCCGATCGTCGTGGGCGACAAAGTGCTGATCGGGTCGTACGACGGGCACCTCTACGGGCTCAACGCGGCCACCGGCAAGTTCCTGTGGAAGGTGTCCACCGACAACTACGTTCACGCGACGCCCGCCGTGTGGAACGGCGTGGCGTACTTCGGCGGCTGCGATGAAGTCTTTCACGGTGTGCGCATCAGCGATGGCGTCGAGGTGCTGTCGCTTGCCACTGAGGCGTACACGGCCGCGTCACCCAGCATCGCGGCGGGTATCGCCTACTACGGGACGTTCGCGAACGAGGTTGTGGCGGTCGATATCGCCGCAAAAAAGGTGAAGTGGCGGTTCATGGATCCCGATCGGCAGTTCCCGTATTACTCGTCAGCCGCGGTTGCGAACGGTTTGATGGTGCTGGGCGGACGCGACAAGAACGTCAGGGCGATTGACATGGCCACCGGCAAACAACGCTGGTCGTTTGCCACGCGCGCCCGAGTGGAATCCTCGCCCGCCGTCGCCGGCACACGTCTCATCGTCGGCTCCAGTGACGGCAAGCTCTATGTCCTCGACCTTGCGTCGGGCAAGAAGCTCTGGGAATTCGACGCCGGAGCGCCGATCACGGCGTCGCCCGCCATCGCTGACGGTCGAATCGTGATTGGCGATGGTGATGGGCGCGTCTACGGAATTGGGCAATGAGGCGATGCCAATGAGGCAATGAGGCAATGAGGCAATGAGGCAATGTGGCGGCGCGCAGGTGCTGCCGTGAATGCGCGCCCTCCGGTGTAGGCTATTCAGGCTCACGCGCGGCTCGCGTGGCGCTTGAGGTGGTCTGAATGGAGAACTCGCAGTCCCGGCCAGAGCTGGCCGTGATTCTGCCCGCATTCAATGAAGCCGGCGGCATCGCGGACACATTGGCGCGCGTGCGAGCCGTGCTTGCCACGCTCCAGGTCGCAAGCGAAATCATTGTTGTGGACGATGGCTCGTCTGACGGGACCGGGACACGCGCGGCCGAGTCAGGGGTCCGCGTGCTCACGCATCCGTGGAACCGGGGCTACGGGGCCGCGCTCAAGACCGGCGTCCAGGCCACGCTCGCGCGCGCCATCATGATCATGGACGCGGACGGCTCGTACCTGCCGGAGTCGATGCCCCGTCTCTACGCCAGGCTGGATGGCGCCGACATGGTGGTGGGCGAACGGCGCCTGTCGTCAGTGGGCGTCGCCCGGGTCCGCCGGCCCGGCAAGTGGATCCTCAACCGCCTGGCCAGCTTCCTTGTCGGCGTCAGAATTCCTGACCTCAATTCGGGCCAGCGCGTGATGAAGCGAGAGACGCTGCTGCGCTACATGCATCTGTGTCCCAGCGGTTTTTCGTTCACCAGCACCATCACGCTCGCCATGGTGGCCAACGGGCACCTGGTGCTCTATGAGCCGATTGAGTACGCGAAGCGGACCGGCGAATCGAAGATTCGCGCGGGGCACTTCTTCAATTTCATCCTCCTGGTGGTCCGCGCCATCGTCCTGTTCAACCCGCTGAAGGTGTTTCTTCCACTGGGTGCGATTGCGTTCTCCGTGGGCGTCGGGAAACTCATCGAAGACATCTATTTGTGGAACCTGTCGGAAACAGCGGTGATGGCGTTCCTGTCGGCCATCACCATCTGGGCCGTGGGCCTGCTGGCGGATATGATCGCGAGACTGCAGATGCAGCCTCCGTGGCGTCCGAAAGACTGACTCGCACGATGACTCGATGGCTGATTCGCGCCGCTGTGTCCGGCGTTGTCGTCGCGGTTCTGCTGACACTCATCCCCATCGACGCCGTCCTCGACGCCCTTCGACGCACCAGCGTCTGGACGTGGTCGGTCAGCGTGGTGATCTTTTTCGTGGGCCACTATCTGAATGCCCTGAAGCTGCGGCTCCTGCTTGGACCGGCGCCTGGCCTGACGTCGGCATGTGTGCGGGCGCAATATGCCGGGCTTGTGGCCAACCTCGGGCTGCCGGGACTGGCCGGCGGCGATATCGTCCGCGCGGCGTATCTGGTGCCGCTGACCGGCGTGAAGCGCGTGGCCTCGGCCAGTGTCGCAGACCGCGTGATCGACACGGGCACGCTGCTGACGCTTGTCGCCGTGGCGTTGCCGCTGGCGGGCATGCCGCGTGGGATCGCGCACGTCGTAGAGCGCGCTGGAGTGTGGCTGGGCGGAGGCGCTGTGGCCGTCGTGCTTGTCGCCGTCATCCTGATTCGGTCGCGGCGATTCGCGGGCGCCGCCGCGCACGTGCATGAGGCCTGGACGATGATTGTGGCGAGAGGAGCCGCGCTCGCGGCCGCGGTACTGATTTCGCTCGTGGTACAGTCCGCGTTTGTCATGACCAATGTGTGGCTGGCCCGACAGGTGGGCGTGACAACCGGGCTGCCCGCCTGGTTCGTGGCCTGGCCGCTGTCCAAGCTCATTGCCGTACTGCCAATCAGTCTGGGCGGCATTGGCGTCCGCGAAGCCGCACTTGTATCGCTGCTCGCTCCCTACGGCGCCCCAAGAGAGGCCGTGCTCGCGTCCGGCATCCTCTGGCAGGCCGTGCTCATCGTCACGGGACTGGCCGGCCTGATCGTGACGCAGATGTGGCCGCGAGCAGCGGCACTTCCCTCTTCACGGACGGTCTAAGAGACGTCAATGCCGGAATCAGGTGGACCGTCGTTCGTCGTGCTCGGTGCAGGTCCCGCAGGCCTGGCTGCGGCCTACAAGCTTTCGCAACGCGGGTGGAAGGATGTGACCGTCCTCGAGCGTGGCGCCCAGGTTGGCGGAAACGCGGGGAGTTTCGTCATCGACGGCGTTCCGGTGGATTTCGGCAGTCATCGGTTGCATCCCGTGTGTCCACCGGCTGTCATGTCGGACATTCGCGCGCTTCTGGGCGACGACCTGCTGGACCGTCCGCGACATGGGCGCATCCGGCTTCGCGGCCGCTGGGTGCACTTTCCTCTCAAGCCGTTTGACCTCGTGGCGCACATCCCTCCCGGGTTCATCGCCGGCGTGATGGCGGACGCTCTCCGAAAGCCTTTTTCAAGGCCGGGCGATGAGCCGAGCTTTGCGTCGATTCTCGAGCATGGCCTGGGCCGGACGATTTGCCGCGACTTCTATTTTCCCTACGCGCAGAAGATCTGGGGCCTTCCGCCAGGCGAACTGGATCCCGAGCAGGCTAAACGCCGAGTGGGTAGTGGCTCACTCGGGAAAATGATGAAACGGGTGATGAGCGCGCTGCCGGGCATGCCGCGTCAGCCGGGCGCGGGGCGGTTTTTTTATCCGCGTCACGGTTACGGTCAGATCAGCAACGCGCTGCATCAGGCAGCAGAAACCGCGGGTGCGACCGTGCACCTGAACAGTCTCGTGACGGGGGTACAGGCGAAGGACGGCCACGTGCGAGGGGTGGAGATCAACGTTGACGGCGTGACACGCGTGCTGCCCGCCGACTACGTGCTCTCGACGATTCCAGTGACGGTCCTCGCGCGCCTGGTTCGGACCGAGGGCAAGGCCGCCCCGCCCGAAGCCGCGCAACGGCTTCAGCAGCGTTCGATGGTGCTTGTGTATTTGACGCTCGATACCGAGCGTTTCACCGAATTCGACGCGCACTATTTTCCGGAAACGTCCCTTCGAATCAGCCGGCTCTCAGAGCCAAAGAACTACTCGTTGACGACGGCGCCCGGCCGTACCGTGCTGTGCGCCGAACTGCCCTGCGCCCACAACGGCGCGGAATGGTTGATGAGCGACAAGGAACTGGGCGCCTTGGTAGCCGGCGATCTCGAACATGCCGGTCTGGGTCCAGTGCCGCCGGTCAGTCGCGTGCAGACTCGACGGTTGCCGCACGCGTATCCGCTCTACACGAAGGGCTACCGGGAAGCGCTCGATGCGCTGGACATGTGGATTGGCGGCATCGAAGGGCTTGTCACATTCGGGCGCCAGGGCCTCTTTGCGCACGACAACACGCACCACACGATGGCCATGGCCTACGCGCTGGTCGAGTGTCTGAGCGCGGATGGCGCATTCGATCGCGACGCCTGGGCGCGCGCTCGAAAGTCATTCGAGTCGCACGTGGTCGAAGACTAAGGCCATTCTCAGATGTGTGTGTAGCCGCCAGAAGGTGCGATACGTAGGGCGTCCCTTCAGGGGCGCCGTGAATTGGCGCGGCTAAAGCCACGCCCTACGTACTCCAGGAAGAGGAAGCGCCGAGAGGCGCCAGGTAGAGCAGTCCCGCCAACGCCGGCACAAAGACATAACCGAGCGCGTGTTCCGCGAAGTGAGGAAACAACAAAGCGGCCAGGCCTGTGGCTTGTCCGTGCGACTGTGCGTCGGCCATCACGGACGCGACCAGCAGGAACGCACCACTCAGAATCGCCGCGGCGCCCGTCAGGGCGATGGGCCACAGAGCATCCAGGGTCCGGGGCTTGCCCGCCGCGCCGTGAAGCGCGGAGGGGAATCTGCGCGACAGGGTCAGGCATGTTCCCAATGCCAGCGGAAGCGTCACCAGTGAATGCGTGAACAATTCACGGAGTTGGTGACCGAGAAACGCCGCATCGCGGAAGGGTTCTGCCGTGGGACGAAACACGATGGTCACGAGCGTGAACACAACAAGCGCCCACCCGTAGAACGTGAACCGGCCGGAGACCCGGGTTATCTCCGGCTTCGCGCGCAGCATCCACACTACGCCGCTGACGCTGAAGGCAAGCATCACCTGCGCGAACCGTTCGATCAGGTGATAGCGCCAATGCGCACCCCAGACGAGCGGAGCGCCGGCCCGCGTGTGCAACTGCGACAGGTTATCGATGACCGTCCGGCTGCCCCCGGTCCAGAGGGTTCCACCCACGATTACCGCAAGCGTGACTGCCACGAGCAGTCCCATCCGCAGGCGAAGGTGTGACGCGGGCAAACCGGCGGTACCGGGTCTGACGAGCGGCGGGAAGTAGTACCTCACGGCTCCGGCAACAGCGAGCGCCAGCAGGCCGTCTGGCAGCAGCTCGCGCATCGCGTGTTCAACGTAGAAGATCGTGGCCAGCAGTGTGCGCCTGCCATCTTCATGCACGACGTGATTCCACGGCCACACCGTGCCAGCCATCACGCACAGGCCCGCAAAGGCCACCAACAGGACGCCGGCCGGGACCAGCCAGAACACCGTTCGTTCAATACGAGGCGCAACCATCCTGACGCCTGGGACTCAGGGCTCCCGCCCATCAACGGCCTGGATGAGACAAGCCTTGACGTCTCCCCTGCCCACCGTCCCCTTGAATACTGCTCCAGCCGCACACTCCTCACGCAGCATCTGCATCAGGTCCGGCGCGTGGCTCTGGATGTAAAGCTCCAGCGTGTACAGCACCCACATCGGCTGGCCTTCGGCCCTCAACTTCTGGAACTTGTCGAGTGTCGCGGCGTTCTCGAAGGAGCGATGGTAGTACTCGCGATAGACACGGTCAGTCACGCCCACGGTTACAACCTTCTCGTTCTCCGCGCGATGTTCTTCGACAAAACGCAAGGCGCCTCCGAAGTCCTGCTTCGGGTAGCGATAGTTGGGCAGCAACCCCGTCGTCGAGACCAGGGCCAACCCCAGCACCAGGGCGGGACCGGCCATCGCCCGTCCGCGCCCGGCCCACCTTCCAATCTCGAGCGCACCGCGCGCCGCCACGAGCAGGGCAAAGCCGATCAGGAAGAACACGAATCGAGGGAAGATCGGCCGGCCAAGAGCCATGGCGGCGCCAACCGTCACAACGCCGGGCAGCACGAAGACACTCGACACAAAGAGACTCTGCCTGAGGTAGCTGCGTATTCCGGCCAGGAGAAACGCCGCGGCCACCAGCGCGCCAATGCCGGTGCCGAAGCCAACGTTGAGTCCTCGAATCAGCTCTCCAACCGCCCATGCGGGCGTGGCCGGCGTGTTCCGGTTCGGGTGCTGAACAAAGAACTGTTTGACCTCCAGCAAGACCGGCGAGTAGATCAGCAGCGTAAACGCCGCCGCCAGGATGAATGCCGTGACGGCAAATCGCCAACGGCGCCCAAAGGCCTCATCCCACCGTGAGACGACGACGGATGCGGCACACAACAATGCGTGGCTCAGCACGAGGAACATCATCGTGAGGTGCGCGTAGACGCCAAGGGCCGCCGCCACGCCGTACCACACGGCATCGATCGGCCGGCCGCGACGCAACCCGCGCAGCAGCAGCCAGCTGGTCAACAGCGTCAGGAAGGCGAGCGCTGAGTAGCCGCGTGCATTCTGGGAGAACCAGATGTGGTGATACGCAGTGGTCAACAGCACGCAGGCGAGCAGGGCCTCCAGCCGCGTCACGAATTGCCTGGCAAACAGGTACAGCACCGGTACGGCGGCCACGCCAAAGAGCAGCGACGGCAGGCGCACCGTCCACGCGTGCTCACCAAACGCGGCGGTCGAGAGGTGCGCGAGCACGGAAAACAGGGTGTGCTGATTGTTGCCGGGGAATTGCGTGACGATCGAATACAGGGGCGCGCGCACGCTCTCGATGAGCGTGATGATTTCGTCGTACCACAATCCGCTGTCGAGGCCGATGGCCCGCAGGACCAGCGCCGCCATCGTCAACAGGGCCAGCCAGCCCCATGGCAGCGGTTCGTCATCGATGGCCGCCCGGGTGGACCACAATGAGAGGCCGTCTTCGCCGATCACCCGCCGCGTCTTATCCATCAGTTGTTACGCAGCAGAGTGTAGTGGATCACGCGCGCGGTTATCATAGGCGCCGTGGCACCACTGGCTTTCCTTGCGTCGCGGCGCTGGCGCTTGTTCTTGATTGCCTGGATCCTGTATTCACTGCACTTCGCGACGAACGTGGTCCGGGAACACTATCCCGCATTCAGTCTGGTTGACCATGGCACCTTCCGGGTGGATGAGTACCAGGGATTTCATCCCGACATCTTCGTACATAGAGGGCACTCCGTCATCGGCAACCAGGTGCTGGTCTCCACGCTGGCGGCAGTGCCGTTGTTTCTGGCCGATCCGTTGCTTGACGCGGTCGAGAACTACAGCAAGGCGAAGCTGGTCGAACGTGGCGTCAGTGACGAGGAATACCGGATCGGGAAGCGCAACAGCATCAATTTTTTCAGGCTCGTCAAGAGTCGCGGACTCGACCTGCGTTTCGGCGCAGCCACGTTCATCACCACCGCGTTGTTCATGGCGCCGCTGACGGCGCTCTTTCTGGCGTGGTTCTATCAGGTGCTCAGACAACGCGGCGTGGAACCATCACCGGCCACGTCGCTCACGTTCGTGTTGGGTTTTGGCACGCCACTGTTTTACCGTGCCACGGTACTGGGCCACAACATGTTCGTGATGTTCGCGATGTTTGTGTCATTTGTCCTGCTCTGGGTTCAGCCCGGCGCTCCCTGGCCGGTGTCGTTCCGGCGCCGTGTCATGGCCGGGTTCTTCGGAGGGGTGACTCTGGCGACGGACTACATCGGCGTGGCCATCCTGACCCTGTTGTATTTCTACCTGTTCATTCCACGTCTCGCCACGACGTCGTGGCGTGTCTCTTTCCGGGAGTCGCTCGCGATGGTGGTTGGGACCCTGCCGCCTATCGGGTTTCTTCTGTACAGCCAGTGGGCGATGTACGGCAATCCGTTCTGGCCGGGGCAGCACTGGATGCCCGACCAGAACGTGTACGCCACCCAGGGCCTGCGCGGTTTTACATGGCCGGCGCCCGACCTGTTTTTCAAATGCCTCTTCGATCCGGCCTACGGCATGTTCACCTGGGGCCCCATACTGATCCTCGCGCTCGTGCCGGCATGGCGTTACACGTCTTCTTCCCTGATTCTGCCGCGGCGAGAGCGCCGGTTCCTGTGGATCACCTGGCTTGTGCTGTTCCTCTTTGCGTCCGCGAACCAGTACTCGCGCCTCCAGTTCAACAGCGGATTCCGGTATCTAATCCCGCTGGTGCCACTGATGATGCTGGCGGTTGCGGACCAATGGGTGAGGCTCGGCTGGCATGTCCGAGCTGGAATCACGGGCCTGGTGGTGTTCCATTCCTGGATGCTGGCCGTCTTTCGTGAACCCGTGGGCCGGTCCTGGGAAATGTTCTTTACCGAAGGGCCGCAGTTGCCCTGGTATCGCGTGCTGACGCTGACATCGAACCCGAATAGTCCGTGGCTGGGCACCTGGTGGCTGCCCTCGCTGCTCCTGGCAACGACAGCGGTTGCGTGTATGGGGATCTGGAGATACGGTGGCCGGCTGGAGGTGACGCATGGCGCCCGGTAGTCAGCCCTCGAGCGGTGGCCTGGTCTCGCTCGTGGTGCCCGTCTTCAATGAAATCCCGGTGCTTGACGCGTTCTACGATCGGGCCACGCAGGCGCTCGCGTCGCTCGAAGGGATGACCTACGAGATTCTGTTTGTCGATGACGGGAGCCAGGACGGATCATTTGCCAGGCTCGCGTCGTTTGCTGGACGCAACCCGCGCATCCGCGTTCTGAAATTGTCGCGAAACTTTGGACACCAGATTGCGATTAGCGCGGGAATCGACCATGCCAGGGGGGATTGCGTCGTGATCATGGACGCGGACCTGCAGGATCCGCCGGAGGTGGTGGCCACGATGATCGCCCAATGGCGGCAGGGCTTCGATGTGGTGTACGGCGTGCGATCCGATCGCGCCGGGGAGACGCCTCTCAAGCTGGCCACGGCCACAATGTTCTACAAGCTGATGGGCCGCCTCACCAGCATTCATATCCCTGCCAATGTCGGTGATTTCAGGTTGATGAGCCGTCGAGTGGTGGATCACCTCAAGCAGCTGCGGGAAAAAGATCGGTTCGTGCGGGGGCTGGTCAGCTGGGTCGGATTCCCGCAGACAGGAATCGTCTACAAGCGCGATTCGCGTTTTGCCGGCGAAACAAAATACCCGCTGAAAAAGATGCTCGCGTTTGCGTTTGACGGCATCACGTCTTTTTCGACGCTGCCGCTCAAACTCGCAACATGGACCGGCTATGCCGCCGCGATCCTCGCCGTGCTCTACCTGCTGAGCGTCTTCGTCCAGAAACTGCTTGGCTACACCGTGGATGGCTGGGCCACGATCATGGTGGCGATGTTGTTCATGGGCGCCGTGCAGCTGATTTGCCTCGGCATCCTCGGCGAGTACCTCGGCCGCGTGTTCAATGAGGTCAAGCCCCGCCCGATGTACATCATCGAAGAGGACCTGACGTCCGGTCCTGACTGACCATGCGGGACGCCGTCTTCGTCACCGGCGGCAGTGGATTTGTCGGCCGTCAGTTGTTGCCTGACCTTCTGGCTCTCGGCAAGCCCGTCTTCGCGCTCGACCGCTCGGGCGCCCTGGCCTTGTCCCCCCCGATTCCCGGCATCACCGTGGTCGAAGGCGATCTTCTTCAGCCTGACACGTATCGGTCCATGCTTCGCACGTGTGACGTCGTGATTCATCTTGCCGCCGCCACGGGACGAGCAACAGCGGGCGAACATGCGCGGGTGAACGAGCGTGGGACACAAATCCTGCTCGACGAGTGTCGCGAGGCTGGTGTCGCGAAGTTCCTGTTCGTCAGTTCAATCGCCACCACGTTCCCGCGCAACATCGGCTACCACTACGCCGATGCCAAACGCCTTGCGGAAGACGCAGTCTCGCGTTCCGGCCTTCGCTTCACCATCCTGCGGCCCACGCTCATCGTTGGTCCGGGCTCCCCGAACCTGAAGGCGCTCGAACAACTCGCGCTCCTTCCCGTCATCGTGATGCCTGGAAACGGACGGGTGAGGGTGCAGCCCATCGATGTGAAGGACGTGGCTCAATCGATTGCGGAAACGCTCCGCCGCGGGGCCTTCGCGAATGAAACGTTGGACATCGGGGGGCCGGATGTTTTGACCATGGAGGCGTTTCTTCAGCAGCTTCGGACGGCACGTTCGGGACGACGCGCAAGGGTGCTGCATTTACCGCTGGCCGCCCTGAGCATCCCGCTCAGAGCCGCCGCGGCGATGGGTCTGGGCCGTTTCCTGCCGATCACGGCCGGGCAGCTGTCATCATTTCGTTTCGATGGCGTGACGTCGGAACACCGGTCCAACGCATCTGCAGCCGTCGCTGATGAGTGCTGCGTGTTCACCCGCTACTTGCTGCAGTGCGATGCGGACGCCTACGTCATCGACCACTACGCAGCCGCGAATGCAGCGCTGGATTTGTCGCCGGCGAGCGGGTTCGACGAATCGATGCTCGGGTTTGCACGGGTGGGCCCGCTCTCGACGAGAATTGCGGATTCCTACGCCAGCCTCTTCAATCGCACCGCGACGCTCCGGAAGCGACTGGTGCTCCTGCTGGCGATTCTTGAAACGCGCCCGCCGTTTCATCAGGCGATCGACCAGACTCCAGGCGGTCCGCTCCTGTTCGCACGCCTTTCACTGACCGCCGGCGCAGCCGCTGTCTGCCTCTTCGCAGGAACCCTGGTCTTCACTCCGTTACGAGTCCTGTTTTCGCTCGCCGGAAAAGGGCCTCGATGACTCCAACGGTCACCGTGGTGGGGTCGGGCGCCAGCGGCGTGCACTTCGCGCTGAGCGTGTTGCGGAAGGGCGGCTCGGTCCGCATGCTGGACGTCGGGCGGCAAGGTCGCGCTCAGGTCCTGCCGGATGCGGGGCTCGACACACTCAAACGCGAACTCGACGACCCCGCTGCGTATTTTCTTGGACGTCGCTATGAAGCAGCTCTGCTGCCCGGCGTCAACGACGAATACTACGGCACGCCGCCGGGCAAGGATTTTGTCTTCACGCATCCGGATGGTTTTCGCCACACCAGCTCGGGCTTCGCACCGCTGTTCTCTTTTGCGAGAGGCGGCCTGGCTGAAGCGTGGACGGGCGGCTGTTATCCGCTGAACGAAGGCGAAATCGCGGACTTCCCGTTCGCCTATCCCGACCTGGCGCCGCACTACGACGAAGTGGCGCGCCGCATCGGAGTCAGCGGCGAGCGCGACGACCTTGCCCGCTTCATGCCGGTGCACGATCATCTGCTGCCGCCCCTCAAACTCGATCAGCATTCCGGGATGCTCATGCGGTCCTACGCGCGCGTACGCGATCGGCTCAATGACGCGGGCGCTTTTCTGGGCCGGAGCCGGGTGGCCACGCTCAGCCAGCCGATGGGCTCGCGGCAGGCATGCGACTACCTCGGGCGATGTCTATGGGGATGTCCGCGCGGCGCCCTCTACACACCGTCGCAGACACTGCTCGACTGCCAGTCCTATCCGGGATTCGAATACATCCCCGGTCTAGAGGTCAGTCACCTTCGATGTGGTCCCGGCCATCGCGTCGCTTCCGTGGTTGGCCACGCACTCGAGACCGGGGAGGAGCAGGAATTCCCGGTGGACCGCATCGCGCTGGCGGCTGGCGCCCTTCTGTCCACCAGAATCTTTCTGATGACCATGCTCCGAGAAGCGCGTCAACGAGTCCGCTTGCGAGGCTTGATGGACAATCGTCAGGTACTCCTGCCGTTTGTAAACCTCGGCATGCTG
Organism: Vicinamibacterales bacterium; assembly: GCA_046597705.1. Taxonomy (GTDB): domain Bacteria; phylum Acidobacteriota; class Vicinamibacteria; order Vicinamibacterales; family SCN-69-37; genus SYFT01. The sequence continues at coordinate 18,391 of JBKJJZ010000394.1, forward strand.
GGCCAGCAGTTCTCGCCGGACTCGTATCAATATCACCTGCTGGGTATCGGGCTCACACCATCATCGCCACGAGACTATGTGCATGCACAGATCACGACACTCAAAACCGCCCTCGTGCATCCGTTGATTCAGCGGCTCCCATTGAACCTTGCAGCCTCGACGTTCCTGTTCCGCGCCGTCCACGCGGCCCTTGGACTGGTCAACGTCAACTTCATGGATACCAGGCGCGACGACAACTATGTGGAGCTGTCTGATGATTCGACTCCGCGGTTGTGCCTGCGCTACAGCCCGGGCGCGGACGAACCTGCGCGTATCGCGGAAGCCACAGCGCGGATCACGCGGACACTGCGCAGCCTTCGCTGCATCGTCCCGCCGGGGATGGCGCACATCCGGCCGATGGGCGCCAGCGTTCACTATGCGGGTACGTTGCCAATGACGCGTGATGCGGCGGCGTTCACCACCACGCCATATTGCCAGAGCCGCGACCTGGAGAATCTGTTTGTCGTTGACGGAGCCACATTTCCGTTCCTGCCGGCCAAGAACATCACCTTCACGCTGATGGCCAACGCCGTCCGCGTGGCTGAGGCCGCCTTCTAGTGTCGAGCCTCACGTTCTGCTTCCTGACCACGTTTTATCCGCCGTTCAATTTCGGCGGAGACGGCATCGATGTGCAGCGGACCGCGCGGGCACTCGTGAACCGCGGCCATCGGGTGACCGTGGTGCACGACGTCAACAGCTACGAGTGGCTGTCCGGGCGACGCCTGCCGGAACAGCCGGCGATGCAGGACGGCGTTGAGGTCATTGGGCTTCGAAGCCGGCTCGGTGTTCTCTCGCCGTTGCTGACGCACCAATTCGGCACGCCGGTGGTACAGGGCCGGGCCATCGATGCGCTGCTGCGTCAGCGCAACCCGGACGTCGTCGTCTTCGGCAACGTCTCGCTGCTGGGCGGGCCGGGGCTGCTGAGGCTCGGCGGCGACGCGCTGAAAGTCTATGTAGCGCATGAACACTGGCTCGTCTGTCCGACGCACGTCCTGTGGCGGTTCAACCGCGAGCCGTGCGACGGGAAGGCCTGCCTGCGTTGCGTTGCCAGCTACGGGCGGCCGCCCCAGCTATGGCGGTACACGGGCGCGCTCGCGCGCCGATTGCCTGACGTGGATCTCTTCATTGCGCGCAGCGAGTTCAGCCGGACGACGCACCGCGAGTTCGGTCTGAGCCAGCCGATGGAAGTGCTGCCCTACTTCCTGCCTGGACCCTACCCGAGGCAGCCGGCTCGCCAGACTTCAGAACGGCCGCAGAGCCGCCCGTACTTCCTGACTGTGGGCCGGCTGGTGCGCATGAAGGGACTCGACTCCGTGATTCCCGCATTCCGCGGGTATCCTGACGCCGATTGGCTCATCGTGGGTGACGGCGAGGACATGGCCGGGTTACGGGACCTCGCGGCTGATGTGCACAACGTCAAGTTCCTCGGCCGCATCGAGAACCAGGACCTGGGCCGCTATTACGAACACGCCATCGCCGCCATCGTGCCGTCGGTGGGATTCGAAACATTCGGCATCGTGCTGATTGAAGCCTTCTGGCACCAGACGCCGGTCATCGCGCGGCGAATCGGGCCATTTCCGGAAATTGTGGGTGCGGTCAACGGAGGGGTGTTGTTCTCGAACACAGACGAGCTGGTGGACGCGATGCGGCAGCTGCACACAGACCCGTCGCTTCGAGATCGCCTGGGGGCGGGCGCTTATGCCGGAGGCCGCGAGCGATGGTCCGAGGACGCGGTCATGGGGCGGTTCCTGGAACTCATCGATGGTGCGCGCACCACCAAAGGTGGGCACGGACACTGACCGCGTTTGATATCCTGAAGCCCCCATGGCCCTGGTCAGTCTTGCCGCCGAGGTCAAACGCACGGTGCTGCCGTGGGTGTTGCTGTATGTCGGCCCGGAAGCGTTTCTACCGCTGACATCGGCGATCGCGGCGATCGCGGGCGCCGTGCTGATCTTCTGGAACCGCCTGGTGGGGCTCATGAGGAAGCTCTGGCAGATGGTGTCACGCCGCCCCGACTAAGACCGCCCCGATGATGTGGCTCGGCGCAATGGCCGCAGTGGCCCTCCTGTTGGCTGCGTTCGTGGCTTACCTTGTCTGGTATTTCAGCTGGGAGTCCGGCCACACGGCTGGAGTGTCCTACTACGGCCGCACGCCGGAGGGTCGCGTGCAGTTCAAGCGCCAGGTGCGCGCCTATTCGAGGCCGCTGGTGCCGGCGCTTCGAGCGCTTGCGTCACTGGGCCAATCAAGCCGCACCATGCCGGCTGTGGACTACGGCGGAGTGAGCGGCCCGCCCAAGGTGACTACGCCCGAGGCGTTTGCCCAGGCGCAGCAGTATCGTCCTGAAGCACGGGATGTCTTTGTCGCCACGCAGATGCGTTGCGGGACCACGTGGATGCAACAACTCGTCTATCAGGTGGTCACGCACGGCCGGGGTGAGTTCAGCGGCGCCGGACGATCCCACCTGTATGCCATCAGTCCGTGGATCGAAGGCGTCAACAGCGTCTCCATGCCGGCCGCACCGATCGTGGGAGATCGTCCGACGCGAATCATCAAGACGCATTTGCCTGCCAGCCACTGTCCCTACGGCGCCGACGCGAAATACATCTACGTGGCCAGGCACCCGGTGAGCTGCTTTGCCAGCATCGTGGACTTCAATCGCTCGATGGTGGGTCCCTTCGCGCCGCCACTGGAGAACATGGCCGCGTGGTTCACGAGTGATCGCATGTACTGGCTGCCCTGGCCCAGACACGTCGATGGGTGGTGGCAGTGGTCCCAGAAGCGCGGCAATGTGCTGTTCGTGCACTTCGAGGAGATGAAGCAGAACCTTGCGGGCGTGATTGACCGAATCGCCGCCCACGTGGGAGTTGATTTGTCTGACGGCGAACGTGCGCTGGTCGAGTCGCGCTGCTCGTTTACCTACATGAAGGCCCACGAGGAATGGTTCGAGATGGCGCCGCCAACAATGTTCTCCGTGGCGGGCGGGCAATTCCTGGCGAGCGGCAGCGCCAAACGCGATGAGGATGTGACACCCGTGATCCGAAAGCGCATTCTCGACTACTGCCGGCAGGCGTTGAAGGACTCCTCCTATCCGGCCGGTAAGTTTTATCCGGAGTTGGCTGAGTGATGTCCTGGCGCCGACTTGTGCTCGTCACGCACCGATGGATTGGCCTCGCCACATCCCTGGTGCTGGTCATCGCTGGCGTGACCGGCGCGATGATGGTGTGGGGTTTTCAGGGCGACGTTCGTCGTGCGGTCGGCCGCATTCACGAAAACCTCGCCTTGGGACACATCGGCGAATGGATCGTCCTTCTGGCCACAGCCGGCGCCATTGTTCTGCAGCTGGGCGGCGTGATTCTCTGGTGGAAGCGAAAGACCCTGAAAGTGCGCACCACGGCGGGCTGGAGAATGGCTTTCATCGATCTTCATCACTCGGTCGGCGCGGCTGGGCTGCTGTTGATGCTGGTGATTGCGGCCACGGGCGTCGGCATGCGGATGGTGGGACCAGGCGCCGTGAGACGGACGATCGTGGACTTTCACACATCACGACGATTCCCGCTCGCTGTGGACATCATGTATGCGATCGGCTCGATGGCCTTTGCGGTGCAAGGCGTCACGGGCGTGGTGATGTGGTTGAAGACGCGTCAATAGTGCGGGGCGCGAGGCGGTCTTTGAGGTTCAGGAAGCGTCGCTCGAACAGGTAGTAGCTCAGAGCAGCGAGGGCATACGAGCCGGCCGTGACTGCGATGAGGAACGTCGCCTGCCGGATCCAGAATCCACCCGCCTGGGGCCACAGGCGTTGCAGCGCCAGGACAAGCGGCCAGTGGACGATGTAGATGCCGTAGCTGACTTTGCCAATCGCGACCATCGGCCGGGTTCTCAGCAGGCGTATCCACGGCGATGTCTCACCCGCCCCAAGCGTCAGTGCGAGCGTGGCGCCAAAAAATACGGCGACCGGCAACAAGCCGAACAGAAAGATGTGGGCGTTCGTCGGCCTGAAGAAACTGCCGCCCCAGATGGCCACCGCCACGACTGCCGACGCGCTGGCCACGAGCGCCGCCATGAGCAGCGAACGCCGGGGCCATGACGACACGGCGCCGCGTTGCAGGCAGGCCAGGTATCCGCCAATCGCCAGCGTGTCCATCCGGGTCACCGTTGCAAAATTGCCCGCCTCACTGACGCCGGCCGCCCAGAACACGACCCGCATCACGAGCGCGAACACGAAGGTCCACAGACACAGCCGATCGACCCGGCCCCGCCGCGCGAAGACCAGCACGAGGGCCGGCCAGCACAGGTAGAACTGCTCCTCCACACCCAGCGACCAGAAATGTGCCAGCGGCCGCGTCCACTCGACGCCGATCAGCGGCAGCCAGTTCTGCACGTAGAACCAGTGAGCCACTTCCGCCGTGATGGAAGGCGGCGCGAGGCGTTCGATGCCCAGCCCGTGGACGGCAACGGCGTAAACCGCGAGGGCGGCGTAATACAGAGGGAAGATCCGCAGAACCCGCCGGATATAGAACGACCGGAAATAACCGGAGCGGCCAGCGGTGTCGATCAGGATTCCGGTGATGAGGAATCCCGACAACACGAAGAACAGGTCCACGCCAATCCAGCCGGCCTCGGCGATCGCGATGTAGAAGCGCTGGACGCCTGCCGCCGCAGGCTCGATGGTGCGGCAGTGAAAGATGATGACGAGCAGGATCGCGACCGCGCGCAATCCGTCGAGTTCCGGGATATAGCCCGACTTGCGTGAGACAGCGGCGCTGCTCGTTACCATGCGCGCGCGGCGGCCCTGCGGTAGATGAGGAATCGCCCGATCGTGGTTTCCAGCGCGTAGTCGCGCGCGATGAGTCCTTTCCATTCGGGGAAGTCATCGAGCAACTGTTCCGACGTCTGCTCATCGGGCGCCCACCACCAGTTGTCGCGCTGCACGACAGCCACGTAGGCTGGTTGGCGCCGCTCGATATCGGCGACGAATTCCGCGCGCCATCGCTGCTGCATCGGCGTCAGTGCTTCGCCTGGCACGCGCATGACCAGCGGATGGGTCATCTGAAAGCGGCTGGCGGCGGGCCGGTCGGCCAGGTAGTACACAAGAGATTCATAGCCCCAGACCTGCACCGGCTGGCCCGGCGCGGTGCGCTCGCGAAAGTACGCCGCCACGTCGTACGACTCGGTGTAGTCGAAGACCGTATTGTTCCGGTATTCCAGCGCCGTGGGCGGTTGCAGGAAGTGGAGCGTCACGAGCTTCTTGATGGGGGCGTTCCGCATGTAGAACGGCACGGCGGCTGTCAGCAGCAGCAGCGCCAGCACGGACTGCGACGCCATTCCTCCGATCGTCTGCGGCAGGTGGAACCGGCGCAGCATCCACCCGCTCACGGTGGAGAAGAGATCGCCGATAAGGATCGCGCCCAGTGCCATGCCGGGCAGATAGTGGTATCCGGCAAACGTTCCCTGCACGAACACGCCGTAGACCGAGCCCACGAACGCGAGCCACACCATCAGCCGTTCGCGCCGCGCTATCCCCGCAAAGAGAAAGGGCGCGTACACAATCGGCAGGACGACCGCGTTCCGTCCCAGCCGGGCGAACTTCTGGATCCAGTACGCAAGAAGGGGCTCCTGGCCGCGAAGGCGTGCGGTGTAGATCGGCTGGTAACTGACACAGGCCTCGTACAACTGGGTCAGTCCACCCGCGGCCCAGTAGGCGCCAATGAACATCACGGCCGGCGCCAGCAGGCAGAGGCCGGCCAGCGCCACCAACCACACCGCGCGTCTGGTGCGCAGTTGGATGACGAGCGGCGCATAGAACAGTGACAGCGCCAGAATCGTCGGCTTGATCGTGATCGCCAGTCCCATCCCCAGACCGATCGCCACGGCCGTGACCCAGGGCCGGCGCCTGTCGGCGGTGAGGTACATCCAGAAACCCGCGAGCACGAACAACATGCCGAAGCCTTCGCGTTGCGCGGTGTTCCACGTCCCGTAGCCCTGGTAGATGAGACAGAACAGGATCGCCGCCAGCATCGCGGCGGTGCGTCCGCTGATCCGGTCGGCGATGCGGAAGATGAAGTACGCGTTGCCGAGTTGAAACAGGATGTCGAACAGGCGGAACATCGCGATCGACTGTCCGAACAGAAAGATCTCCACAGCCTGCAGGAACATCAGGCCCGGGAAATCGCTTTCCCATGTGCCGATGTACGGCCAGTCTCCCCGCAGGAGCGCGCTGCCCATATAGGCGAACACGCCTTGATCGACACCTACGCGATAGGCCAGCGTGGGCGCCAGCACAAGGGCGCACACGCCGAGCACCATCGCCAATGTAGGGCGTGGCTTCAGCCGCGCCGACCCGGCGCCCCGTAAGGGACGCCCTACGCGCTCATTCACCCTCGCGCTCCGGGTGTCGCGCGACGTCTTTCACCGTGAACTGCGGCAGCTTGCTCTGGGTGAGAAAGACCCTGCCGACGTACTCGCCGACGGCGCCAATTCCCATCAACTGAATTCCTCCCAGAAAGAAGATCGTCACGATCAGCGACGGGTAGCCCTCGGGCTGACGTGAGAGCACGAGCGCCTGGATGATGAAGAACGCCCCCATCAGGAAGGAGAGCAATGCAATCACGCCACCCGCCAGCATCGCGATGCGCAATGGAAACACCGAGAAACCCGTCGCCAGCTTCAGCCACACCATGAACGATCGCAGAACGGTGTAGTTGCTCTGGCCCGCGAACCGGTTGCCGTGCGTGGCCGGCACCTGCACCATCCGCGAGGTGATGCCGAAGATGATGCCGTCCACGTACGTGAACGGTCCGTCGTACTTGACGATTTCGTCCACGACCTGCCGCCGGATCGCCTTGTAGGGCGACATGTAGACGTCCGCCGGCTTTCCAAGAACGACCACCGCCACGCGATCGTTGAACCAGCTTCCGGCATTCTTCCAGAGCGCCTGGTGCTTGTGGGCGAACGAGGCGTACGCGACATCGGCGTCTGTCGTCGCGATGGCGTTGACCAGCGACGGAATATCAGCCGGATCGTGCTGCAAATCGTCGTCCATGATGACCACCGTTGCGCCAGTGGCCTGGTGCAGGCCCGCCATGATCGCGTTGTCCTGTCCGACGTTCTTGCGCAGGTTCAACCCGACGACGAACGGGTGCGTGGCGGCGAGCGTCGAGATGACGTTCCAGCTTTCGTCCGGGCTGGCATCATTGACCAGGATCAGTTCGAACTGGCGGAAGTGGCCGTCAAGCGCGGACCGCACGCGTTGCGCGAGCTCCGGCAGGCACTCAGCGCTGCGGTAAACGGGGACGACAATCGAGAGTTGCATGAGACTGGTTCGCGCGCCGACGCGGCGATGTTAACAGACAGCCACGCGTCTCATGAGCCACCGGCCCGGAGGCGCTGTGCGGCCGCGCGGGCTTCGAGCAGGGCCGCCTGGCGCTCAGGTGCGGTTGAGAGATCGTTTCGCTCCCAGCGATCCTCCGTGAAGTCGTACAGTTCCTCCCGGCCGTCGCCGTTCCGGATGTACCTGAGTCCCTGATAGACCAGCGAGGTCATGACCCCTTTGCTCGAGGGAAACCAGTCCGGCTGACGTCCCGACGGCGTCACTTCCGCGAACAGGGGGCTGAGGGTGGTTTGAGGCGTGAAGGCGCCCCCCGGCTGCCAGAGTCTTGCGAGTGACCCTCCAGGGAACGGGGCGCGGTCGGCCGCGCCCACCACGTCCACAACGGTGGCGGCCAGATCGCGAAGGCTGACCGGCGTCGACACTCTCGACAACGCCCCAGCGGTCACCCCAGGCGGCACGATGATCAGCGGAACATGCACGCTGGGCCGGTAGAGCGAATAGCCGTGTTCGTAGACGCCATGTTCGGCGAACTCTTCGCCGTGATCGGCAGTAATCACCACCAGGGTGTTCTCGAGGAGGCCGCGGCGGTCAAGCGTGTCAAGGAATCGCCCGACTTCATCGTCGAGTTTCGCCAGCCCGCCGTCGTACGCGTCGATCTCTTCCTGCCGTGCGGATTCATCAAACGGCTGGTGTCGTACCGCGGGATTCCAGAGCCAGTGATGCAGCGGGCTATGCTGCCCGTACTGCCGGCCCGGGCCGAACTGTCGGTCGAACGGCGCCGGCGGCAGATACGGCTCGTGCGCGTCGAAGTAGTTGAGAAACGCGAAGAATGGCACGCCGGGCTGGGTCCCGATCCAGTTGAGTGCCCGCGCGCTGACTTCGGCGGCCGTGACGCGGTTGATGTGCTCGTCGTTTTCGATCAGCCGTCGCAGCCGGAAGTTGTTGGCCACGGTCCTGACCAGCGTGGAGCTGGACGCCACTTCGCCGATCGAACGCGGGTAGTCCTCATAGTGGCCAAAGCCCCGACTGAGACCAGATCCCGTGCCGCAGTACCTGAGGTTGGCGACAAAGCCGGCCGTGGCATATCCCCGGTCGCGCAAGTACTCTGCCAGCGTCGGGTACGCATCGTCGAGGGGCGTATCGTGATCGGCCGAGAGTTCATGCGGCCAGCGTCCCGTGAACATGCTCGCGTGTGATGGAAGCGTCCACGGCGCCGTAGTGAGCGCGTCGTCGAACACCACACCTCGCGCGGCAAAGCGGTCGATGTTCGGCGTCGTCTTGCGCGAATACCCATAGCCGCTGAGGTTGGCTGCGCGCACTGTATCGAGCGTGATCAGCAGGACGTTTGGACGCCGGGGGGCTTCTGCTGCGGCGACGGGGCCGGCACCATCGACTCGGAAAGACGTCCACACGAAAACGCCGAGGGCCAGGAATACGCCGGTCACCCACGGTGTTGAGCGCCGCACCAGACGGTCCGCGGCTTCCGGATGCGCGAGCACGCCGTGCGACAGTCTCAGGGCGATGCCCGCGGCCAACAGGGCCGCCGCAACGTGGCTCAACCGCGGCACAAGCATCAGCAGGTTGAGCGCGACGAGGGCGGACGGAAGAATCAATCTGACGCTGTCTGCGACCCGGCCCGTCCACATCTTCCCCAACACGCTCACGCACGCCACGACAGTGACGACGACCGTGAGAAGCGCGAGGGGCGCCATCCAGACAAAGTCCGGACTCAGAGTCAGCAGCGGATCCCGGAGCTTCTTGAAGTACAGAACCAGGACTTCAACGAACGCACCGGCCAGCGCAAGCCAGACGGGGAACGCCACGATCAGACGGGTCAAGCGCGGGCGCCCATCCAGACACGAGCGAGGCGGACGAGATCGTTGTCCTGCCGCGCAGCCACGATGATGAACAGCAGGCATCCCGCCACGGTCCCCGGCAGGACGCCCGCGACCGAAATCACGCCAACGCCGAGCCCCAGGGAAACCGCCGTGGTCAGTAACGCCGGGCCGGCGGATGCCATCATCGCAACGTGACCAATGCGTCGATGCGATGCCGCCATGATGAGAATCGTGTTCGTCACGCCGCCGCAGAGCAGCGCGGACGCGGCGCCGACGCTGCCATAGTGATAACTGAGCCACAGGCCTGCCGCAATCGTGACTGCGGCTGTGGCGGTCGCCACGAGGAACTCCCACCACTGCTGACCGGCGGCCACGAGGCTGAATCGGAAGTGTCCGTTGAACCAGGCAACTGGAATCATCCAGATGGCGATTTGAAAGGGCACGACCGCCGCTCTGAACGCGGCGCCGAACACAGCCGGCATAAGCATGGGCGCGAAAAGAGTTCCGCCCAGCGCCACGAGACAGGCCGGCCAGATCGCGGTGGCAACCGATCGCTGCACCAACCGGCGCCAGCCATCAACGCCGCCGGCGATCTCGGACGCGAGGCTCGGAAGCAGGTTGTAGAAATACAAATAGACGAACATATGAACCGCGAGCACCACGCGGACGGCCGCGCCCACCCACGCCACCTGTTCAGGCCCGCCGGTGCTGACCCATCCCACCACCACCGCGGGCGAGTACCAGAGGCACGCCCACATCAGGTCGCTGAACCCCATGAACCAGACAGAACCCAGGAGCTGGCGTGCGCCTTCAGCCAGCCCCGAGGAGTCAAGCCGCAGGTGCAGACGGCCATACAGGAACCAGGTGTTGACGATCGCCAGGACCGCAAGGCCGGAGACTTCCGCCACGGCCACGAGCCACGGCTCCGACTCCGGATGGACCAACACGAAGACCAGGACGATGAAAGTCAGATTCCTCGCAGCCGCGCCGCCCGCCACCCACGACATCTGCCGCAGGCCCTGAAACACCCACTGGGTCATGAACGGTGTCAGCAGAATGGCGATGCCATTCACGGCAAGGATGCCCAGGCCCGCCATGCCGTAGCGGTAGGACACGACGAGAACCGCCGCAAACGCCGGCACGGCAAAAATGGTGCGCAGCAGCATCACCTGCGGCACGAGCCTCGGCACGCGCTCCGGTGTGGCCGCAACGATACGCGCGCCATACAGGCCCATGCCGCTCTCGACACCGAGGACGAAGAATACCGTGATGGCCAGTGCCTGCTCGACGATGCCGTAGCTGGCAGGCGTCAACACACGAGCGAGGTACCCGAACGCCAGCAGGACGCACACTTTGCTGAAGGTCTCACCAACCGAAAGCGTCAGATAGCGAATGGCGAAACTACGACGCGGAAGAGTCCGGTATGGCACGGTACTTAGGCGACGAAGAGCCTACCATGCGGCCATCGTCGCGCACGACGGCTTTTGGCGGGTATCATTCACCAACTGCATGGTGAGTGCTGACCCGACTGAGATCTACCGGCGCTGGACATGGGTGTTCATCAGTCTCATCGGCGCTGGGTGCATCATCGGGATTGCCGTGCCGGCGGGGCTGGGTTGGGACTTTGCCAACTTCTACGACGCGGGCCGCCGCATCGCGGCCGGACAGTTCGCGGATCTCTACAATCCTGGGAGTCAGATTGGCGGGCAAGCGCCGCAAGGCAGCACGGGATTCTTCGGCACACCGCTCTCTGCGTTCTTCTATGTGCCAATCGGCGTCCTGCCCGCGAAAGCGGCGCTGATTGTTTTCAAAATCCAGAACGTCTGTGCGTTAGCAGGGACCTTCGTCATCCTCCTGAGGTTCTACCGCCCGTTTGCCGGTGGCACTCGATTGGAACAGTCGCGGTTCACGGCGCTCTTCGTGTTCCTGTGCCTGATTTACCAACCGTTCTGGACCGTCTTCCGCGTGGGCGGTCAAACCACGCCGACGGTGTTGCTGGCCCTCACCGTGGGCCTGGTTGCCCACACGAAGGACCGGCTCTGGTCGTCGTCGATGTGCGTCGTGCTGGCGGCGTTGATCAAGCCGTCACTGGCGCCGGCGGTGGCCCTGATCGCATGCATCTCCGGATGGGCCTTCCTCTGGCGGATGGCGGTGCTGTGGGTTGTCGCGGGAGTCCTGTCTGTCCTCATCCTGGGCTGGACTGTTCACACGTCCTTCGTGGACCTGATGATGCGAAGCAGTCAGTGGGAATACTCGTGGTATTACAACAGCTCGCTCTACATCGCGATCGACATCCTGCGCCAGGCTGCGGGAGCCGGGATGCTCCACCTGGTGTTTCTCGGCGTGATCTACGCAATGAAGGCGGCAGTCTTGCTGACGATACTGTCGATGGCCTGGCAGGCTCGAACGGAGCCATGGACCGCGGCAGCTCGACGTCACATGAGTTTTCTGTTGATGATGGTGTTCTATCTCGCCTGGTCAGCTACCGTCTATGAGCACTACCTCTCGATCCTGTTTCCATTCCTGATCTACGTGGTCGCCTCGCACACCTACTTCAGCCGGCAGGCGTTGATCCTCATTGCGATGATCTTCATCCTCTCGATTGGGCAGAACCTGATCCTGATCAATTGGGTACGGTACGGATTCCAGATCAACTCCCTGCCTGAACTCCTGGCCGCCGGTCTTTTCAAGTGCGCCCCTCTGCTGCTGACGATGGTGCTGTTCTGGCGGCATGCCGATGAACTGCTTCACAGCCACGAGGCGCCCGCGTGGACGCGATTCGGCGTACCCGCGCCAGAGTTGCCGTGACGGGGCGCCCCGGTCCCGCCCGCAGCCTCGTCTTGATGGGCCTCGCCCTGGGCCTGACCTCCGGGCTCATTGAGGGGATCGGCCACCTGGCGCTTCATCGCCTCAATGTTATCGACAACTCCTGGTATTCGATCATCTGGATCGCCGCCGTATTCAACGGACTGCTCATCGGCGGCGCCGGTGTGGTGGCGGCCGGCGGTATGGCGCGCTGGCCTGACCACTCGCGGCTGCGCTGGGCCGCGGTGTTCGGTCTGTTCCTGCTGGCGATCGTTCCGGTCGTGGCGCTGATGCTGAAGGAATGGATCTACACCTACGCGATTCTGCTGCTGTCGCTCGGGATAGCTACGGTGCTGACGCGGCGGCACGTCCGGCGTGAAGCGCCGGCACTGGGCGGCACCGTGGCGTTGCGCTGGTCCGCCGGGCTGACGCTGGCCGCGTTCCTGACCATAGAGGGAAGCGGATGGGTCCAGGAGCGCATGGCAACCTCACGCCTTCAGCCGGCCCCTGCCGCGGCGCCGGATGTGCTGCTGATTATCGTGGATACGCTGCGGTCCGATCACCTGTCGGCCTATGGCTATTCGCGGCAGACGAGTCCGGCGATCGATGCGCTGGCCGCCGAGGGCGTGCTGTTCGAGAACAGCTTTTCGACTTCGAGCTACACGCTTCCGTCGCACGTCTCGATCCTGACCGGCCAGCGCCCGCGCGACCACCAGGTGGAGTGGGATACGTCGCATCGCTGGCCGGCCACTCCACAGACGTTGCCACAACTGCTGCAGACGCGGGGCTATCGAACGGGCGCGTTTTCCGCCAATACGTTTTTCTTCACACGCGAGCATGGCTTTGGAGCCGGCTTTATCCACTTCGAGGATTTCTTTCATTCGCTGGCCGACATGGCCTGGCGCACGGCATACGGGGCGATTGCGACGCGGCTGGTCCGGCCGCGCCTGGGGTGGGAGGACCTGCCGGCCCGCAAGCGTGCCGCCGAAGTCAGTGCAGCCGCCAGCCGCTGGATCCAGAGCGATGCGGGACGACCGTTCTTCGTCACGCTGAACTACATGGACACGCACGACCCCTACCTGCCTCCCGAACCCTATCGCAGCCGGTTCTCCCAGAAACCCGGTCCTCGGGGACTGATCAATTCGAAAAGGCACATCCCGCGATCGTTGACGCCGGATGAACTTCAGGGGGAACTCGACGCGTATGACGGAGCCATCGCCTATGTCGACGACCAGGTGTCGCGCCTTTTGGCAGGTGTCAACGCCATGGGCCGATCGCGGCCGCTGCTCGTGGTTCTCACTTCAGACCATGGCGAGGAGTTCGGAGAACATGGCGGCTTCCTTCATCAGCGGCACCTGTACCGGGAAGTGATTCAGGTGCCGTTGATCGTCTGGGAGCCCGGCCGCGTGCCTCGTGGCGTGCGGGTCAGCCAGCCGGTCTCGAACGCGTCGATTCCAGCGACCGTGATGAGTCTGCTGGGTGCCGGACCGGCCGCGTTCCCGGGTCGCTCCCTCCAGCCCCTGTGGGAAGGCAGCGAGACCGATCGTCGCTTTCCGTTGTCGGAACTCAAGCACATGCCCTGGGCCTTTCCGAAGGACGCCCCGATCACGTTCGGCTCGATGCGATCGCTTGTTGATTCCGCGTGGCACTACATCGAGAACGACGGCCGCGTTCCCGAGTTATACGCCTGGCCGGCGGACCGCGGCGAGCACGTCAACCTGGCGGACAAGCCGGAAAATGCCGCCGTCATCGAACGATTCAAGAAGCTCATGAAATAGGAGACAACTTTTTCCGGTCGTGTCTCGTCCAAGGTCTCACGTGGTGATGTATCACGTCGTTATACATGAAGGAGCTGTCGTATGGGCGACCGGCCGGCGTTCGAGGAAGCCAAGCGGGGCAGCGCGGAACTGTTGATTCTGGCGCTGGTCGAAAACGAGGACCTGCACGGGTACGAAATTGCCAGGCAGATTGAGCTTCGATCGGGTGGCTCCCTTAAATTCACCCTGGCCGCGCTCTACGCCACACTCTACCGGATGGAAGCCCGGCGGTGGATCAGCGGCCGCTGGGTGGAAAAAGCCGGGCAGCGCCGGCGGCGTCACTACCGGATTACCGACGCGGGCACCAGAGTCCTCGCCGCGCAACGAGCAGACTGGGCGCGCTTCGTGGCCGCGCTGGGCCAGGTGGCTGGCGTCAGGTACGCCTGATCGCGAAGACGGATCCGATGGCTACCCCCTATTCCGACGATCGCATCTGGCTCACTGTGGTCGCGCGGTTCGCGCGCACGGCCGGCGTCAATCTGTCGCAACAGACCATCGACGAACTGGCCGCCCATCTCGAAGATCTGTATCTGACCGCGCGCGCGCGGGGTGCCGATCACCGCACGGCACAGCAGGAAGCGATGCACGAACTCGAATCTTCCGGCCTTCTGCCCCTGCGCGCCGAACCACGCGCTGATTCACGCGCCGCCCAGGCGCGCACCGCCAACGACATTTCATCCGCCGCTCGTTCCAGGAGTTTCGCCATGGCTTATGCCCTTCGAATGGCTCTGCGCCAGTTCCGGCTTCACCCGGCGTTCGCCCTCATCACGGTCCTTGTCCTCGGGCTCGGCACGGGGGCGGCGACGATGGTGTACACGATCGTGGATTCGGTCATCCTGCGGCCGTTGCCCTATCGCGCACCGGACGCGCTCGTGAAGTTCTGGGACACGAACAGCGAGAAAGGGCTCACGCATGACCCGATTTCCCCGGTGACGTTCATGGACTACAAAGCGCTGCCGGTCTTCACAGACGCCGCAGCGTGGTGGCGCCCTGACGTCAACCTCGCGGATCCGGGCCTGGACCCGGTGCGCGTGAAAACGATTGAAACCAGCCCTAATTTGTTCTCAGTACTGGGTGTCGGCACGCAGTTGGGTGAAGGGTTCCCCAAGGACGGCCCATTCTTCGCCCGCACGCCGGCGATGGTGGTGATTAGCGATCGTCTGTGGCGCACACGGTACGGCGCCGACCCGAACATCCTGGGCAAACAACTGAGCCTGAACGATGCGCCGCACACGGTGGTGGGCGTGATGCCGGCGGCTTTCCATTTCCCCGATGACGTTGATGTGTGGCAGCGCCTCAAATGGGACCTGGCGCAGCACAGCCGGAGCGCGCACTTCATGGAAGGCGTGGCCCGTCTCGCCGATGGCACCTCACTCGACCAGGCCCGCGCGGCTGTCGATACGCTCGCAGCGAGGCTGGGCAGGGAATTCGAAGTGAGCAACAAGGGCTGGGCGTTTGGAGTGGTGCCGCTCCTTGATGATCAGCTCGGCTACTATCGGCCGGCGCTCTACGTCTTGTTCGGCGCCGTGGGCCTGCTGTTCGTGATTGGCTGCCTGAATGTGGCCTCCCTGTTACTCACTCGCGCGCTCTCACGCGAGCGCGAGATTGCCGTCCGGACGGCGCTGGGTGCGGCACCCCGGCAGATCGTCACCCAGCTGCTCGCCGAGAGTCTTATCCTCTCGGTTGCAGGCGCGATCGCCGGTATCGTGGTCACGCTCGTGGCGCTGCCCGCCATCATTGCCCTGTCGCCCGTCACAGTGCCCAGGCTGGCAGAGGCCGCAGTCAACGGACGGGTGCTCATGCTTGCGCTCGCGCTGGTTGCGGGGATGACGGTGGTCTTCGGCCTTGTCCCATCGCTGATTCTCGTGCGGCGTCACGTCGGCAGCGATCTGAAGACCGGCGAGCGTGGCAGTTCGCGCGGCACTCGCCGCTTGTATCAGGGACTGGTGGTGGCCGAAGTGGCGCTGGCGTGCGCTCTGCTGGTGAGTTCGGCGCTGCTGATTCGCACGGTCGGCCAGATGACTCACGTGCCGCTTGGCGTCACCGGACAGAACGTGACGCTGACCACCGTGCAACTCACGGTCGCCGACGGCAGCACGGCAACCTGGCAGACTGTGGGCACACAGCAGGCCGCGATTCTTGAGCGCCTGCGCGAACAGCCGGGCGTCGTTTCCGCCGGAAGTACGAACTTCCTGCCCCTGGAGCACGGCTGGCGAAATCCGTTCATGCTGGCCGATCAGCCGCCCGGCCGCCCCGAAGACAGGCCGCAGGCACAGCATCACTCGATCAGTGAAGGCTATTTCGAAACAATGGGTGCGACACTGCTCGATGGCCGCCTCTTCACCGCGCGAGACACGCCCACCACAGAACCGGTGGTAATCATCAACGACACCATGGCCAAGCGGTACTTCCCCGGACAATCTCCGGTGGGACGGCAGATCCTTTCGTGGTCGTCTCAAATCGGTCCGCTCGGCCGGAACCTGACCTGGGCCGTGATGCCCGATGGACATCGCGTGCAGCCCACCATTCGCGTGGTCGGCGTCGTGGCAGATATTCAGAATGCGGCACTGGGCCTTCCGGTGGAACCCGCCATTTATGCGCCAACCCGGCAGTTCCCTTTCGCCAGCGTGACGATTGCCATCAACGCCAGGGACGGTGGCACGGCCGTGCAGGCGATGCGCAATGCATTGAAGTCCGTGTCGCCCGGCACGCCTCTGGGCACGGTAGAAACCTGGCGCGATCGTTTCAATGGCCGTACGGCGGAACCGCGGCTGCTGATGACCACGTTGACCGCATTCGGCGCGCTCGCCGCGTTCCTGGCCGCGCTTGGCGTTTATGGACTCTTCTCGTGGTCGGTCGCACTACGACGACGCGAACTGGCGATTCGCCTCACGCTAGGTGCGCGCCCGGTCTCCGTTTTCGCCACCGTGGTTCGGCAAAGTGTGGTCCTTGCGGTCATTGGCCTGGTGGGTGGATGGGCGCTGGTGCAGGCGGCACGCGGCGCGCTGGCGACGGTGCTCTTCGGCGTGACGCCCGACGACATGGCGTCCACGGTCACGGCCGCGCTGCTGTTGTTTCTGGCCGCGATTCTGGCCAGCCTTCCCGCAGCATTGCGCGCGATGCGCGTGGATCCCGTCGAAGGACTGCGCGCGGAGTAAACTCCGAACATGACCCAGCACCCGGCGCCCGGTTCTGTCTGCATCAGCCTGGCGGTGGCGCTGACGATGCTGGCCGTGAGCCGGCCGATGGCCGTGGCAACGTCGGGCGCCCCGGCGCGCGTCTACGTGTCGGTCTCCGATAACAAAGGCAAGCCGGTGGCGGGGCTCACCGCCGCTGA
>JBKJJZ010000429.1:0-3211 GCA_046597705.1 Vicinamibacterales bacterium
GCACCCGTTCCCTCGCTCCGCGCATCGATATGGCCTCCATGCATCTCCACGATTCGCCGCGCAAGCGCGAGCCCGATCCCGAGGCCCGGCTGGCCACGATGCGAGCTGTGTTCCCCCTGAGTGAACAGATCAAAAACACGCGGCAGCATTTCGCGTGAAATGCCAATACCCGTGTCGGTGACCGACAACACGAGTTCATCTGCGCCTGCGTCGCCAGGCGCGACGTCGCAGCGAACCACGATGGTCCCGCCGGCGTCCGTGAACTTCGTGGCGTTATTGAGCAGGTTCGACAACACCTGCACCAGCCGCGTCTGGTCTGCGAGCAGGAACAGCGGCGTGACGGGCAGCCTCACGACCAGCTGAATGCCCGCGGCCTCAATGGCCGCACGATTGGCTTCGACCGCGCCATTGACGATGTCGGCCAGGGATGTTGGCAGTTGCTGCAGGTGAATCTTGCCCGACGAAATGCGCGAGACGTCGAGCAGGTCGTCGATCAAGCGGACCATGTGGCCGACCTGGCGCTCCATCATCGGCCGAATCCGCGCGACGGCGTCCGCTGAATCATCGGCGAGCCGCACCAACTCGAGGCCCGTTCGAATCGGTGCCAGTGGATTGCGGAGTTCGTGCGCGAGCATGGCGAGAAATTCATCCTTGCGCCGATCGGCTTCTCGCAGCCGCGCCTCGCTGTCGCGCAGCAGATGCTCGGTCCGCTTCCGGTCCGTGATGTCGACGGCGACGCCCGCCACACCCACGATGCCCCCGCTGCCGTCCCGGCGCGGCTCGACCATCAAGTCGTAGCTGCGCGTCCCGGTGGGGAGCGTGACGGTAATCTCCTCACGGCATCCGGCACCGGTTTCAAGGACTCGCCGCTTCACCGCGGTGAGCCGCTCACCTTCACCAGGCGGAAGCAGCTCGTCGTCTGTTTTACCAATGTTGTAGTCGGGGAACTCCGGATGCTGGGGAAACACCCACCGATACCGCAAATTCAAATCCTGTTCGTACAGGGTCAACGCGCTGTTGCTGGCCGCCAGAGTCCGGAACCGCTCTTCGCTGACCTGCACCGCGTCTTCGGCGTGTTTGCGCTCCGTCAGATCCCTCACGAATCCCGTAAACCGGGGCGGGCCGTCGTCGGACGCCCTGATAATCGCCACCTCGATTGGAAACTCGTGGCCGTCGGCGTGATACCCGCGCGTCTCGATTCGGCGATTCAGGAACGCCCCTTCACCGGTGGCCAGGTGGTTCGCCAGGCCCGCGCGGTGTTGCTCACGCAGGCCGGGTGGGATGATCAGGTCCGCGAGCTCCCGCCCCAGCACGTCCCCCTTGCGGTACCCAAACGCGCGTTCCGCCGCAGGATTGAACTCGGTGATGACTCCGTGATCGTCCATGGCGATGACGGCGTCGAGCGCATTGTCCAGAATGGCGCGCGTGCGCCGCTGTTCTTCCGCAATGGCGAGCTCGACACGCTTGCGGCCGATGAACTGACCGAGCTGGTTGCCGACAGAGGACATCGTGGCCAGCAGATCGTCATCTGGCGTGGCCACATGACGCGTGAAAAACTCGACGACGCCGACCACATCGCCGCCCAGCCTGATCGGGAACCCGAACGCTGCGTGAACCCCGGCCTGGGCGGCGACTGATGCGCGCGGAAAATTCGGGTCTTCGACAACATTGTCGATCCAGGTCGCGCGACCCGAGGCCCAAACCCGACCGGGCAGGCCCACGCCAGGAGTGAGCACCATCTGGCGGGTTGTCTGCTCGAAGGCCGCTGCGGAGGTGCCCAACGAACTCCACACCGCGTGGCACCGGAGTGTCTGAACGTCGGCATCGACAAGCCAGAGGGCACCGATCTGCCACTCGAGGTTCACGCAGATCTGCCGGAGAATGACCGGCGCGGCCTGCATCAGGTCGTTGGCCTCGGCGAGGACGTCGCCGATTCCGGAGGCGGCACCTCGACGCCGCTGGCCGGTCGCGCGTTCAGACATGGCGGCGGCTAGCATCAGGCCGGTGCCGGCCAGGACGGCCATGAACGCCTGCAACAGGATCAGGCCGCGCTGCATCTCAGCCGAGGCAAATGGACCGAACCCACGGGCGGTATTCCAGATCGCAACAGCGGACACACCCAGCACCACCAGCGCCGTCGCCGGTTGGCCGAATCGCACGGCGGCGATCACTGCAAGAGGGAACAGGACGTAGTGAAGCAGACCCTCGCCGAAGGTCACGCCCAACAGCAGGCCGAACACCACCTGCGTGATCGCCATACAGCTCAGCACCACCAGCGCGATGTTCCACCAGTTCCGCCACGGCAGATCGCTCGCGGACCGAATCGTGGTCAAAATGGCTGGCGCGACCACCAGCGCGCCGAGTGCGTCACCGAGCCACCACGCCGACCACAGGCTCCAGAACCGGCTCCACGGTTGAACCCCCGCCGCGCACAGCGTGGTCACACCGGTGGTGGCGCTGAAAGTGGTTGCCAGTACGGCCCCCACGACGATCAGGCGCGTGGCATCGCCCAGCCGCCCAAGGGTGGGATCAAACGCGCGGTTGCGCTGCAGAACCCATGCGGCAACCACCGCCTCCAGTGTGTTGCCCGTCGCGATGACGACGGCCGTCCACAAGGGCGCGGTTGTGCCGGCATTGGCGATGAAGGCGCCAAGCCACACGGCGGGCCAGAGCCGGCGGCCCCAGAGAAGAAGGGCGGCAAGCGCGATGCCGGTGGGAGCCCAAACGGTGGTGACCTGTTCAGCGCGGAACGCGAGCTGAAAGCCGAGTCGCGCGGCGATGGCGTACGCCGCCGTTACGCCAATCGAGATGGCGACCAGATGGCGAACCTTCGCGGAGTTGATTGAAGGGACCACTTCGGCAGCAGTCTAGCGTATGGGGAAAGCCTGGCGGCCGGTCGAGACCACGACGAAGTGTGGCGGCGTACGGGGAATCCCTCGCGTCAGATACGTTCGACGCCGACATCGGTCGCCCACGCTGCCAGGGCTTCCAGATCGTCGACATCGCCCGTGAGCACGACTCCACCGGGCTCTGCGAATGCAACCACGAGTGCATCGACCGCCGACCCGCGGCGTCCCTTCCGGCGGAGAAAAGCCGCGCGCCGTGCGACACCGGCGGCGATGGACTCGTGAACATGACACGTACGCAGAAATGCGTTGGTCTGTGCGTCCTTGCCCACATGACCTTGCAGACATTCGACGAGCACGATCGA
>JBKJJZ010000446.1:0-9060 GCA_046597705.1 Vicinamibacterales bacterium
CCACAGATTCCCGCGAAAAGGGGACAGGTCTCGGCCGCATTCAAACCGAGACCTGTCCCCTTTTCGCGGGAATCTGTGGAAAACACACCCGTCCCCCTCAGTCTTCGGTCACCGTGAACGACACGCGTCCGATTGCGAGGACATCATCCGGGCGAAGCACGGCGCGGGCGGTTGGTGTGCCGTTGACCGACGTGCCGTTGGTGCTGCCCAGGTCTTCCATGACCAGCTGGCCCGAAGGGTCGGCCGTCAGCCGGCAATGCACCCGTGAGACGAGTGGCGCTTCGAAGACGAAGTCCGCCTGGGATCCCCGCCCAATCGTTCTGGCTGTTCCTGGAGTCAGCCGCAACACGCGCGGCGTTTCGTCGTTGGTCTGAAGTATCCAGCCACCCATGGCGCTGTAGTGTAGACGAAAACTAGCGCTTTGGTGCCAGGACCTCTTTGAGCCATGCAATGAGGGGATCGGTGATCGCGGCAGCGACCACTTTGACCGGAAGTGACGGGTATTCCTCCACTTCGCCCGTTCGCGCGGGCACGAGCAAATGGTTGATGCCGGGCACCACAACCTTCCGTGTGGGGGCCGTCGAATTGATCTTGCGGGAATTGGCCATGGCCTCGAGCCGGTCCGCCTGGTCGGGAGGAACCTGCGTATCGAGCGCGCCCTGGACGATGAAGACCGGCTGGTTCGTACGGCGCATCGCTTCGGCCGGATCGAACAGCAGCCAGCTCTTGAACCATGGCGTATCTGCCTGGCGTCGCAATTCCGGCGGCACCGTTTCCCAACCCGTGCCGGTGGTCACGGCGTTCATGACCTTCATCTGCAAATCGATTTTGGCCTGCCTGGAGCTCTCGGGTTCCTTCAGCTTGTCGAGCGCCCGCCGCTGCTGCATCAGAGTGATCTCGCGCCCGGTCTGACCGGGTGCGGCGATGAGACCAAGCGCGCGGACGTCGCCTTTCATCTGGCTGCCCACAAGCAACGCCACCGCGCCGCCCTCCGAGTGACCCACCAGGGCAATCCGGTCTGAATTGACGTCCTTGCGTTTCCGGACCCAGGCGACCACACCCCGCAGGTCGTCGGCATAGGCGTCGATGGACGTGCTTTCGATCCGCCCACCGCTCTGGCCCACGCCGCGCTTGTCGTAGCGCACGACGAAGAACCCGGCATCCGACAGGCGGCCCGCAACCTGGCCCAGCACTGGAATGCCGAAGACGGTCTCATCGCGATCCTGCGGGCCTGATCCTGAAACCAGAATCACCACGGGCGGCTTGACGATGTTCTCTGTCTTGGTGATGGTTCCAGCCAGGCTGAATCCGTTGGCGGGTATGAAGACGTTTTCGTCGCGCGGATGGGAATACGAATCGAGCCGCGCCATCACGCCGGTCAGGTCATCCCGAACCACGGCGAGCGCCGCCACGGGAATCGAAAGCCTGGCGAGGCGGCCCCGGGCATCAACCCAGACTTCGACCTGCAACGGCCCATTGGGATTCTGAAACGTCACGTCGAACTGTCGAAGCTCGAAACGCGCCGAAGGCGTTTCCATCCTGCGGGGAGTGATCCTGGAGACCGAGGCCATGATTTCCGCCTGCGGAGCCACGAACACCGGAATCACGGCACCAACTTGCGCCGTGTGCAGCCGCAACGCCAACGCTTCGTAGGCGCCGTAGAAGTTGTTGGGGAGAGCGACGGTATTGCCCGACACGCGATGCGTGACTCGCGCCTGCTGACCCGACTGCACGACGTCCGACGTGGCCGCACCATCCTTGAACTCGGTATTGAGCACCAGGCCCTGGCCGCGCATCTGCCCGGAGATCTCCAGTGACTGCGCCTGCCATTCGGCGCCATAGCGCGCCAGGAACTTGTCGAAGCTGATGCTGAGCGGCGCACCGGTCCTGCCCGTGGCGGAGATCAACCAACCCGCAGGCGATCTCGTGACTGTGACATCCTCGGAGCCAATCCGCTGACCTCGCAGGAAAACCGTGAACGCCGCGGAGCCGGTCTGGTCCGCTTGAACGGCCTGCAACGCCCCCGTCATTGTGAACGCCGCAATCGCAACGCTAATATTCCTGAACCACACCTTCATGACACCTCAGTATCGCACCATCGCCAGCGGGTCGGCCTGGCTCGACGCAAGCGCGCGAGGCAGGCTTCGTTTCGAAGGGCCGGACGCCGCGTCATTCCTGCACGCTCTTGTCACTAATGACGTCACGGCGCTCGCCCCTGGCCGGGGTGTTTACGCGGCCTGGCTCACGGCGCAGGGCAGGATGATTACCGACCTTCGTCTACTGCGCGACGGCAACGGCGTAATGGCCGAAGTGCCTGAGGGCCTGGCGGCTTCGCTTGCCTCGCGCTTCGACCAGTTGATCTTCTCGGAGGATCTGCGCGTATTCGACGACACTGCTGCGACCCGCCAGATGGTCGTATTCGGTGAACAGGCGGAGCACGTTATTGCGGACGTGTTGGCCGATCTCGGAACTCCAACCTTGGAGCCGGGCACGCTTCCGGTTCTGGGGCATTTCGAATCCGGCGACCTCCGCATAGTCCATACAGACGACGTTGCGCTGCCGAATTTTTCGATCTGGATGGCTGCTGAGCGATGGGATGGCGTCGTAGCAGCCCTGCTTGACAAAGGCGCGGTTGCAGACTCTGGGACGGCTGCGCTGTTCGAAGCGTTGCGGATCGAAGCCGCACGGCCCCGTTTCGGCGTGGATATGACCACCGACACGATTCCTCTAGAGGCCGGACTGCTCGATCGCGCCATCAGCATGACCAAGGGCTGTTATGTCGGGCAGGAAGTCATCGTTCGAATCATGCATCGTGGCGGCGGACGCGTGGTGAAGCAGCTGGTCAAACTCATTTCGGACGCGGGCGTGACAGCAGTGCCTGATGTGGGCACTGCGGTTCTTGACCAAGGTCGCGAGGTGGGAACGATCACGAGCGCGGCGCTGGGGCCGTCCACCGAACGGATTGTCGCGCTGGCGTACGTTCACCGCGACAGCGCGCACCCCGGCCGTCGTCTCACGCTGGGAACCGGACACGAGGTGGGCGTTGCGGCCCTGGCTTCTTGAATTGGCGCGGCTAAAGCCACGCCCTACAAGGTGGCGCGGCTAAAACCACGCCCTACAAGATGGCGCGGCTCTTCGTGCTACCCTCGGGTGTTTTATGTCAACGCCGATTTTAGAGTTCGTCGTCAAGAACTATAAGAACTTCAACTCACGCGCCACGCGCGATGCGCTCATCGCCTACTGGAAGCACATCGACGAGGGTGGCCGGATGTTCTGGGCCATGGCCGGGGCGATGTCGTCGGCGCAGCTCGGCATCACCCTTGCGCCCGCCATTCGCGAAGGCCTGGTCCATGGCCTTTCGGTAACCGGCGCGAACCTGGAAGAATCGCTCTTCCGCCTCGTGGCGCATCACAGCTATAAGGATTTTCCGGAGTATCGCTACTTTACGAAACAGGACGACACCAGAATTCTCGAAGATCGGATGCGCCGGGTCACCGACACCAGCATTCCCGAAGACGAAGCGTTTCGCGCGGTCGAAAAATTCGTGGTGCCGATGTGGAAGCGCGCAAGCGAGCAGGGCGACCGGCGATTCTGGCACGAGTATTTTTACGAACTCGTTCTGACCATCGGCGAGGATCTCTACCAGGGCAATCCCGAAGAATCGTGGCTTCTGGCGGCTGCCAAAGCCAATCTGCCCATCGTCGTCCCTGGCTATGAGGATTCGACATTCGGCAACATCTTCGCGGCGCACGTGAAGGCGGGCGATTGCAGTGCGAGCATAGCGAAGTCGGGCATCGAATACATGGGCGCGTTTTACGATCAGTACGCCCGGCTATCGGAAGGCGCCGGCGTGGGGTTTTTCCAGATCGGCGGCGGCATCGCGGGTGACTTCCCGATTTGCGTGGTGCCGTCACTCAAGTACGACATGGAGCTGCCGGCAAAGCCGTGGGCGTACTTCTGCCAGATCTCGGACTCGACGACGTCGTACGGGTCGTACTCCGGCGCCACGCCCAACGAAAAAATCACGTGGGACAAGCTGACCGAGGACACGCCAATGTTTGTCATCGAGTCCGACGCGACGATCGTGGCGCCCCTGATGCTGAGCGCCCTGCTCGAATGCAAACGGCATCCGACTGAGGCCCGGGCGCTGATGGAGACCGTCGCTCAATAGCGATGGACACGCTCACCGGCTGGGGCCGGCTGCCGGAGCCGGGGTCCGAATACATCGACGAGGACCTCGAAACGCTCACTCGCGGCGCGGTGCTCTCGCGCGGCATGGGCCGCTCGTACGGTGACTCATCGCTGCCGGCGAACCCGGCTGACCGGGTTGCCAACACCCGCCTGGGCAATCGCATTCTTTCGTTTAACGCGAACACGGGTGTGCTCCGCGCTGAAGCGGGGCTCACGCTTGTGGACCTGGTCGGCCTGATGTTGCCGCGGGGTTGGTTTCCTCCGGTTGTGCCCGGCACCAAGTTCGTCACCGTTGGCGGAATGGTGGCCAGCGATGTCCACGGGAAGAATCATCATCGCGAAGGGTGCTTCGGCGCACACGTCCGGCTCCTTCGCATCCGTCTGTCCGACGACCGCATCGTCGAGTGTTCGCCTGACAGCGACGCCGATCTGTTTTACGGATCGATTGGCGGGATGGGCCTGCTTGGGCACATCCTTGAAGTTGAATTCCTGATGCACCGCGTTCCGTCTCCTTGGATCTGGATGGAGCGCGAACGCGCGCCCGACATCGACGCGTTTCTCGACAGCATCTCCCGGGCTGCTCCGCAGTGGCCTATGACGATGGGGTGGATTGATTGCGTGAAGCGCGGGAAGGCGATGGGCCGCGGAGTGCTGATGGCCGGACGATGGGCGACCCGCGAACAGGCACCTGCGAGACGGCCCCATGCGCCTCGAGGCTTCACGATGCCCGTGGAGTTGCCCAATTGGGCGCTCAATCACGGGACTGCCACGGTACTCAATGGTGCGATCTATCGCGGGCACGCGTGGCTTCAGTCGTCAGGCACCATGGAGCCGGATCGCTTCTTCTTTCCGCTCGATGCCATCCTCGAGTGGAATCGTGCTTATGGATCGCGCGGGTTCACGCAATACCAGTGCGTGGTGCCGCGCGCGGCTGGTGCTGTCGCGGTGCGTGAGTTCATGAAGCGCCTGACCGAACTGGGAGCGGCCTCGCCGCTGTGCGTCATCAAGGACTGCGGGCCAGAGGGCCGCGGGGTGTTGTCGTTTCCCATGGAGGGCACATCAATTGCGGTGGACATGCCGGTCACTTCGGACATTCAGCGCGTAGTGGATGGCCTTAATGAGTTCATCATCTCAGCGGGCGGGCGGATCTATCTGACCAAGGACCGGTTCACGCGTCCCGAACATTTTCGGGCGATGGAGCCGCGGCTGCCGCGCTTCCTCGAGTTGCGAGCGAAGTGGGATCCGTCGCGGCGGTTGCGCAGCGCCCAGTCGCGCAGGCTGTTTGGAGACAACGCATGAAGGCAGTGGTGTTTGGCGGCACGGCAGGGATTGGCCGGGCGGTGGCCCAGCAGCTGGCCGGCCGCGGGGATACCGTCTTTCTGCTCGGCCGCAACGCCACCGCGCTCGAAAGGAGCGTCGCGGACCTGATCGCACGGCATCCGCGACAGGCCCAGGCCGGTTCGGCGCTGTGTGACCTCGAAGATCCATCGGGCTTCGCGAGCGCACTCGATGCCGCTGATTCAGCCCTCGGGGAATTTGATGCCGTGATTGTCACGGCCGGCATGTTTGCAACGCAGGCCGACCTCGAGGCCGACGTCGAACTGGCGCGGCGCTTGACCACCGCGAACTTCGCGAACACCGTGACGTTCTGCGAGCATGCGCGCAAGCGGCTGCTCACGCGCGGCGGCGGATGGCTGACGGTGGTTTCATCCGTGGCCGGCGATCGCGGGCGCAAGCCCGTGGCTATCTATGGATCGAGCAAGGCAGGCCTCTCAACCTACCTCGAGGGGATGGACCACAAGTACCGCGCGTCCGGACTGTGGGTCCTGTGCGTCAAACCCGGCTTTGTGAAAACCGCGATGACCGCTGGCCTCAAGCCGCCGCCATTTGCGGGCGAGGCCAGCGGCGTCGCCCGCGACATCGTCGCTGCGATGGATCGCAAGCGGCCGCTGATCTACACGCCGGGGATCTGGCGGCTCGTGATGCTCGCCATCAAGCATCTTCCCAGGGCGGTCATGAGAAAGATTGAGTTCTAACGGCCCCGGGCTGCATATGAATGGCAGTATCTTGACGACCTGTGTGCATAAGTTTTAGACTGTTTCGTATGCGTACCACTTTGGACCTGCCCGACCAGTTGATCGACGAAGCGCGTCAGACGCTGAAGTTCAAGTCCAAGACCGACACGGTGGTGTTCGCCTTGCGGGAAGTTATCCGTAGAGGGCGGACCGATGAATTGAAGACGTTGTTGGGCAAGGTGTCCTTCGAATTCGATCCCGCCAAACTGCGCAAGCGCGACCGGCAGCGGACGTGATCGTTGTAGATACCTCCGTGTGGGTGGAGGCCATCCGGCGTCCGCGCGGCACCACCCAGTCAACGCTCAAACAACTGATTGATGCGGATGAAGTGGGCCTGGCCCTGCCGGTTCGCATCGAGTTGCTGGCGGGAATCGCCAGGAAGGACAGGCGTGCGTTCGCCCGCGCCCTTTCTGGTCTGCCACTTCTCGTTCCCACCGAAGACACGTGGGGACTGATCGAATCCTGGGTGCCGCCGGCTGCCGACAAGGGACAACGATTCGCTGTAACGGATCTCCTGATCGCGGGCCTCGCACACGAATCGGGCGCACTGGTGTGGGCACTCGGCGAGGACTTTGATCGGCTTGAAGATCTCGGGTTGGTTCACACGTACGTGGCGGGGGGTCACTTGCTGAGCAAGTCCACCAGTTCCTGATCTGCCTCGGGCAATTCCAACGACCGCAGCTCGCCGCGCAGAACCCATTTCATTTCCTGTCCCTGTTGCGGCGCAGGCTCACCCAGCAAGGTCGCCCGGCGAAAATGCAGGCGCACAGTTCGCTCTGCATAGGCGTGCTCGACGGTGAAGATCTCGTCTCCGATCTCGGAGCCTACGCCCAGTTCCTCATCGAGCTCTCGCGCAAGACAAGCATCATGCGCTTCATCGGGCTCGCACTTGCCGCCCGGGAACTCCCACTTGCCGGCCAGGTGCGTGCCTTCGAGCCTGCGTGTCATGAGGAATTGGCCGTCGCGCTCGATGACGGCGGCGATGACGACGATGGATGGGGTCATGTACTTGTTCGGCGAGCGGCGCCGCTAAAGCGACGCCCTGCGTACGGGTACGAAATGCAGCCGCGTTTCATCGCGCAGGTGGGGCACAGTGGCGCGCGGGCGGTACACACCGTCGCTCCAAAATCCATCAGCGCCTGGTTGAAGTCGAAGACGTTCCTGTGGGGAAGGACCGTCTCCGAGATCTTCCACAGGTGCTTGATCATCTGATGGCTTTTGGGAATGCCCTTCCCGACGAAAATCCGAAACAGCACCCGGGCGACGTTCGTGTCGAGAATCGCCGCGCGCTTGCCGAACGCGAAACTCATCACCGCGCCGGCCGTGTACGGACCGATACCTTTGAATGAGAGGAGCGTCTCTTCGTCGCCGGGCAGATCCCCACCGTACTTTTCAACCGCCTCGCGCGCGATCGCTTGCAGCCGCCGGGGACGGATGTTGTAGCCGAGCGGATACCACGTGCGAACGACATCGGCCTCTGGCGCTTCGGCCAGGGCCTCGAGACTGGGATATTGACCGAGCCATTCGTGATACTTCGGCAACACACGGTCTACCTGGGTCTGCTGGAGCATCACCTCCGAGACGAGGATGTGGTACGGGTCACGCGTATTGCGCCACGGCAGGTCGCGCCCGTTGACGCGATACCAATCCAGCAGCCGGCGGCGAAACCACTGGCGCCTGGCCGGCAGTGGCAGGGGAGGCGACTTCTTCACAGTGGCCACTATAATCTTCTGGCGCCGATGAAGATCTACACGAAGACCGGAGACCAGGGGCAAACAGGCCTGTTCGACGGCACTCGCGTCAGCAAATCCGACCCACGCGTGGACGCCTACGGCGAGGTGGATGAGGTCAACGCCTGGTTGGGGCTCGCCCGCGCTGAAGGAGTGGATGAGGAGATCGGCGGCATGCTCGAACAGCTCCAGCGCGACCTGTTCGCCGTGGGCGCGATGATGGCGGACCCTGGTCATCACATCGCCACACGCGTCAAGAAAGCGCTGCTGGGCGAAGCTGACGTTGCCCGGCTGGAAGGATGGATCGACACTCTCGAGACATCTCTCACCCCGCTGCGCCGGTTCATCCTCGCTGGTGGAACGCGGGCCGGTGGTTCGCTGCACGTGGCGCGCACGGTGTGCCGCCGCGCCGAACGACGCATGATCTCTCTCGGCACAGACGCGGTTGACCAGAACGTTCTGGTCTTCGTCAACCGCCTTTCCGACCTGCTCTTTGTGATGGCTCGCGCGGTCAACGCCCGCGCCGGCGTTCCCGAAGTTGAGTGGTAGTTACTGGTCCAGGCGTGCCACACACCCCCGACGTCACCGCCGCGTACGACACCTGCCTTGGCCTCGCGCGCACCCACTACGAGAATTTTCCCGTCGCTTCGTGGCTGATGCCGGCGTCCGCGCGTCCGCACATCGCAGCCATCTACGCGTTCGCGCGCATCGCGGACGACTTTGCCGACGAGGGCTACCAGGAACCCGCCGACAGGCTGATGGCGTTGGAAGACTGGCAGCGCCGCCTCGATGCCGCGGCTGTCGGGCACACTGAAGCGAGAGGGCATGTTGACCATGTCGCGGTATTTGTCGCGCTCGCCGAAACATTTCGAGTGCTTCAGGCCGATGGGGCGTCGCAGGCGCATGCCCTGCTCAGCGATCTCCTGAGTGCGTTTCGCCAGGACGTAGTCATGAAGCGGTATGAAACATGGACCGATGTGCTCGACTATTGCCGCCGGTCAGCAAATCCGGTGGGGCGGCTGGTGTTGCTCGTCACGGGCTACAGGGACGAGGCCGTGGCCGAG
>JBKJJZ010000623.1:0-4687 GCA_046597705.1 Vicinamibacterales bacterium
GCCCGGGTGGCAACGGCCAGAAGCATCGAGCACCCACACATCGCCAGTACCAGCTGTCTGCTTCGCCGGATCAATCGTTGCCGCATCGTAACCTCCAAAGGGAACGCGCCCATCATAGCGCGAGGGCGGCTCTGAGGCACGCTATCGTGCTCTGGTGAGACACGCGGCCCGCGGCCGGGTCGTAGACAATCACCGGCATGAGCCGACCACGTATCTTCTGGGGATGGCGCCTGGCGTAGCCCATCAACGTCAGGGCCAATGCCTCCCGAGATCCGGGCGCGCTGTTTCCACCTGAGGGGCCGGTCAGCAGATCGTTGAACGAGACGGTCCACGCGTCGCCACGAAGCAATGCGTCGATCACCGTGCCCTTGAGCACGTTGTGGGAGAAGTTGAAGAACAGGGAAAGAGGGGAGTACGTATCGTCGCGAGGTTCGAGCGCCTCAAAGACGGGAAGCAGCTGGCCGAAGAGACTCTTGAGGCGCTCATTGAACGGCCCCGAATCGAGCAGCGAAGCGGTGTCGGCGGTCAGACTGTTGAAGAGGGCCTCAGCACCCTGCGCGCCTCCGCGCCGCTCGTAGTCGCGCAACACAGCATCAGCCGCAAAGTGCAGCCAGGGATAATCAGCGAAGTTGTCCTGCCGCATTGCTTCGGTGTTGCGCGCGTAGGTGGCGTGAAATCCGAAGCGCAGGTGAGACCCCGTGCAGGCTGCGTGTCCCAGCCCCACTGCCAGCTGGCGCTCTGCAGACAACGCGCGAACGCGGTCGAGCAGCGTCACATAGCCACGCTCGTCGGGTTCGAAGTGCGATGTGGCGAGAAGCAACAGCGTCTCCGGATCGCTCACGAATGGCTGTCCGCTTCCATCTTCGCCTTGTAGCATTTCCGTGAGCGTTCCGACCTGGCCCAGTCCGTGGTCTGGGTCATCGGTGTCCCATGCGCGGAGGGCGAGCAGAGAGAGGAGATGGAAGAAGTGGTAGTCCAGGAGAATGGAAAGAGTTGCGGCGTCCGGCCGATGGTCAGCCCGGATGCGCCGGACGAAATCCAGAACGTCCACAGGGATGATTTCCGGATTGACATGATCGGCGATGCCGTCCCAATCGTGAAGGGCGTGCAATCCTTCATCCTGGGTCAGAAGGTCGCAGGCCTGCACGGCCTTCACCATGACCACGCGCCGGCCGTCGGCATCCCACGTGTGCGTGCGCATGGCCAGTCGAAGCCGGCCGAGCGCATCACCCATCGTCGCCGACGAATGGACCAGTGAGTCGACGTACGCGCGCCGATGGCCACCATCGAGGACCGCTTCGAGTTGGCCCGCCAAATCGTCAAAGACCGTTGCCGCCATCGCGCGGCGATTCTACCTTTACTCTGCCAGCCCTTCGACTCCCGAGTCGGACGGCAGCGGATTACCTTGGCCCTTTGCGGTCAATCCGGGCTAGCATTCGCGCCATGGTGAAAGACCTGCTCTCGCTCTCCGATCGGTATCGGTCGTTGGGTCCGCGCTTCGCCCGTGCGTTTGACGCCGCCAGGACCACCGATTTTGCCGCGATGCCCGACGGCACATACCCCCTGGGCGGCGATGACGTTCGTGCCCTGGTCCAGCGCTACACCACGAAGCTGGCTGCCGAGGGACGTTGGGAGGCGCATCGTACTCACATCGACTTGCAGATGGTTCTCACCGGCGAGGAGTACGTGGGCGTGGCCCCCATCGGCCGTCTGGTGGCCGAGCCCTATGACACCGAGAAGGATTTGCAGTGGCTGTCTGGTGAAGGCGACCGCGTGACTCTGCGGCCGGGAGAGTTCGTCCTGCTATGGCCGGAAGATGGCCACATGCCCGCTATGGCGATTAGCGAGCCCATGGCGGTGCTGAAGGTCGTGATCAAGATCGCGACGTAGGGCGTCCCTTCGGGGGCGCCAATTGGCTGAAGCCACGCCCTACGATTGACTCAACGCCTTCAGTATCGCCTCGCCATACGCCGCCAGTTTGGCGGGCCCAATGCCGCTGATTTCACCAAGGTCCGCTGCCGATCGCGGGCGTTCTCTGGCGATCGCGTCGATCGTCTTGTCGTGAAGGACCACATAAGCCGGGACCGCGCGAGTGCGCGCTTCGTCGCGCCGCCAAGCTCGTAGCGCGTTGAGCACCGCTTCATCGGGCTCGGCGGAATGACCGACAGACGATGCCGACACAGATGCGGTCTTCGCCCCACGTCCGCCTTTGGCTTTCTTCACCTTCCGGCTGCCGGCAATCTTCACTCGAACCGTCGGGACGAGCAACGAGAGCGAAGACTGGCGGCCGGCCATCACCTCCCGGCCGAGCCCACTCAATCGGAGGGTGCGATAAATATCAGGCGAGCAGGTTAGCGTGCCGGCGCCCACCAGCGCGTCGATCCATTTTTCGATCAGCTTCGGGTCGTGTTCGTCGAGAAGCCCGGTGGTGGACAGTGACACCAATGCGTCAGGCAGCTCTTCAGTCTTGCCCGTGAGCATGGCTGCGATCTTCTTGCGGCCCCAGCGTTCGCCGGCGCGTGCCACGCCTGACAGGATTTTCCGCACGAACAGCAGCTGATCGCCCGAGAGCGCCGCGCGCTTCAGGCAGTTGCCGCAAGACTGACAATCCGCGCCGGCATCGGGATCGCCGAAGTAGCGAAGGATGGTCATCCGCAGACAGCCGGTGCCATCCGCATATGCGACCATGCGCTTGAGCTTCAGATGTTCCAGCGCGCGGCGGCGGTCCTGCTCGGCCGGCTCGGCGTTCACTCCGTCGCGGCCGCCATCCTCGTCACGCTTATCGATGAGAAACTCGCGCGTCTTCACGTCAACGTAGTTCCAGAGGAGCGTGGCCACCGAATGACGGCCATCGCGACCGACGCGACCAACCTCCTGGTAATAGGCTTCGACGGACGCCGGCAACTCCTTGTGGACCACCACTTCCAGATCGGGCCGGTCAATGCCCATGCCGAACGCGTTGGTGGCACACACGACCTGGAGCGTGCCTGCCGCGAAGGCATCCTGCACTCGGGTGCGTTCGGCGTCACTGAGTCCCGCGTGATACGCGGCAGCAGCGATGCCGGCCTCGGCCAGAGTTTCGGCCGCGTCCTCGGCGCTGCGACGGGTGGAGGCGTACACCAGTGAGCGCCGTTCGCCCACCAACTCAGGCAGCAGCGCCCGTTTTTCACGATCACCAGAGACCGGGCGCACGCGCAACTCGATGTTCGGGCGATCGAAGCCAGCCACAAAGACTTTTGGTTCGCGCAGACCCAGCAGCGAGATGATGTCGTCGCGAACCTCGGGGGTGGCCGTGGCGGTGAACGCCAGCACCGGTGGCCGCCCCGGTCCATCGTCGCTGCGATGGCACGCGTCGGCGGCATCGGCCAGGCGTCGATAGTCGGGCCGGAAATCGTGACCCCACTCCGACACGCAGTGCGCTTCGTCAACCACGAAGCGGGCGACCGGCCAATTGTGAAGCGACGACACGAAATGGTCCGACGCAAATCGCT
The DNA here is from genome assembly GCA_046597705.1 of Vicinamibacterales bacterium. Classification (GTDB taxonomy): domain Bacteria; phylum Acidobacteriota; class Vicinamibacteria; order Vicinamibacterales; family SCN-69-37; genus SYFT01. The sequence goes on from JBKJJZ010000623.1 coordinate 3,492, forward strand.
CCGGCGCCACGTAGAGCAGGCGCAGCGCTCCCGCATGCGCGCGGCGAAGAATGTCGCGCCTGTCGTCGGCCGTCTGGCCAGAATGCAGCGCCGCCGCGCCGATCCCTCGCTTCACCAACTCGTCCACCTGGTCTTTCATGAGGGAGATGAGCGGCGAAACCACCAGCGTAAGTCCTGGCAAAGCCAGAGCCGGCAGTTGGAAGCACAGCGATTTGCCCGAGCCGGTGGGCATCACCGCCAGTACGTCGGAACCTGTCATCGCGGCCTCGACGACGGGAATTTGAGGCGGGCGGAGCGTGGGATGCCCGAAATATCGGTGCAGTAGTTCGAGCGGGGAAGAAACAGGGGACATCGCTAGTCTAAGGAGTGTGGCAGATCTCCGATTCCTCAATGAGGGTGTTGCAGTTTCAGACATCAAGAATATTCACCCCCATGCTTCAATAGGTTAACTGCAGCCCATGCCGAGCCGTATTCCGTTCATGAGACTGAGACACCTGTCCGCCGCGTTGGCTTCGATGACCATCGCCCTGGCGTGGCCTACAACGGTCCCGGTGGATGCGCAGCAAGCCCAGGCCGCCTGCGTTGTGACGGGTAAGGTCGTCAGTGGCGTCACGCCATTGCCTGGGGTCTCCGTGACGGCGTTGGCCGGCGACCGGTTGGTTGCCGCCGCCTCCACCATGGTGGATGGCAGCTACAAAATGTCCGTTCCGCCCGGGACGGAGTATCGGGTCGCCGTGGAAATGACCGCCTTCGCCCGCGGCGAGCAGACGATCACGATTGGCCAGGCTCCCTGCGAACAGAGGGCGGACTTCTCGCTGGTTCTCGCGTCGCGCGTCCCGAACGCGGCAGCGGCACGCACGCAGGCTGCGGCGGCGCCCTCCGGTCAGCGGTTCTCCACGCTCAACGTGCGGTCGTCAGCGACGGCGGCGGCCGCGCTCGAAGTGACGCCGCCCGACAGGCAGACGGAACAGGCCGCGATGGCCCTGCTCCCTCCCGGCTTCTCCCGTGAGGCGTCCACCGAGGCCGTGGCGGTCAACGGTGAAATGGCCAGCATCGACCGCGGCATGATGGGCGACCGGATGGGCGCGATCAGCCGCGGCGAGTTTGATCCCGCCACGGGCACGTTTGCTCCAGGGCCGGAGGGACAGGCAGGCCGGGGTGGTCGAGAGGGGCAGGCCGGAGGCCGAGGTGGTCCG
>JBKJJZ010000135.1:0-17664 GCA_046597705.1 Vicinamibacterales bacterium
GTGCAAACGGCGATCGCCACAAACTGGGAAGGACCGTGCACAGCGTTGCTGTTCCGGATGCATCCGCCTCCCGGACAGTTCATGGAGCGCGCACGCATCTTTGGTTTTGTGGCGGGCCGCGCCTTCGTGGTGCTGATGATCGTGATCTATCCACTCGATCAGCGCATCCATGGCGTGGGCCGGGAACTGCGAGCGTCGGCACGCACCGAGTATCGCGAACCCGCGTCGATCAAAGGCCGCGACGAACTCAGCAGCCTTGGCTTCGCGTTCAATGAAGCCACCACCGATATTCGCCGCCTGCAGACAGACGTGCGCGATCGCGAAGCAGACTTCCGTCGATTTGTGACCCATGTCTCATCCGAAGTGGATGAGCCCATGCGGGCTTCGCTGGCCAGTGATGACGTCGGCCAGTTGACCGAGACCGCGTTGCACTTGAGCAATCTCGTCACGGGCGCGCGGTTCCGCGACATTGGCGAGCAGGTGAAGGAAGCCGTGGACGTGGCATCGGTCGCACAACTGGCGGCGCGAGAGTTCGAGCCAGCGAGCAGGCGCAAGGGCGTGACACTCGACGTCGGCCGGCTCACTTCCGGCATCGTACTCGAGGGCGATCCCGCGTTTCTTACTCAAGCGGTGCGCAACCTGCTGTCGAACGCGTTGCTTCGCGTTTCGCCAGGCGGGGCCATCTCGGTCAATCTCGAGCGCGCGTCGGCCGGGTCGTGGTCGCTTCGCGTATCGGATACAGGCGCGGACCTGGGTGATTCTGAACTTCGCGGGCTAAACGCCGTTCGAAGGTTTCGCGGCGATGAAGGGCGCGGCGCGGGGTTGCGCGGCGACATCGGCCTGAGCCTGGCGGTGGTCCACGAGGTCTGCCACCGGTTTGGACTCACACTGGACTTTCGGCGTGGCCCGCGCGGCGGCCTGGAAGTCACGCTGTCGAGCACAACGTAGGGCGTCCCTGTGGGGCGCCACATTTTGCATAACGTAGGGCGTCCCTTTAGGGGCGCCACATTTGCAACGGTTAGTGTTTAACGATGAAAAACGGGTCCCGTCGGAGTTTCTTACGTAAGTCCCTGATGATGGTTGGAGCCACGACCTTGATGCCGCGCGGCGTGCGCGGCCAGGCGTCCAGCGACAGAATGAAAGACGACTTCGACTACGTCGTAATCGGAGCCGGGTCCAGCGGATGCGTGGTCGTGAATCGTTTGTCCGCGGATCCGCAGACTCGCGTGCTGCTGCTCGAAGCGGGCGGTCCCGACGTCAATCCTCTGATTCCGATGATTGGCCAGTGGACGTCACTGAGCGGCTCGGACGTTGACTGGAATTACTCGATCGAACCCGAGCCGGGCCTCGACGGACGCTCGATCAAGTGGCCGCGTGGAAAGACGTACGGCGGGTCAAGTGCCATTGGCGCGGCGGCCTACGTTCGCGGACACCAGCTCGACTTCGATGGGTGGGCAAGGGAAGTGGGTCCGTCGTGGTCGTATCGCGAGGTGCTGCCGTACTTCCGAATGTCCGAAGACAACGTGCGCGGTGCATCGCCGTATCACGGCGCCGATGGTCCGATGGCGGTCGCCGATACGAACGATCCGCACGCCGGTCACCTCGCATTCCTCGAAGCGGCGCGCGAGTTGGGTTTTGCGGCCGATCCGAAGTGGGATTTCAATGGCGCGCAACAGGAGAACGGCGCGGGGTTCTATCAGAAGAACCTGCGCGACGGCCGGCGTCATTCTTCGGCGGCTGGCTTTCTCACACCCATTCTTGGCAGGCCAAATCTCACCGTGCGACCACACGCGCAAGTGCGCCGGTTGCTCTTCACCGGCAATCGCGTCACTGGCGTCGAGTACATCCGCGGCGGCGCGGCCGGTGCCAAACCAACAGTCGAGCAGGTGCGAGTCCAGCGCGAGGTGATCGTCTCTGCCGGCGTGATCGAGTCGCCAAAGATCCTGATGCTCTCCGGAATTGGCCCCGCCGATCATCTGCGCACTCACGGCATCGAAGTGGTGCGTGACCTGCCAGGAGTCGGCGCGAATCTGCACGACCATCCGCGCATTGGATTCCGTTGGGCCGGCCTCACGACGCTGCCGGGATCGAGTGTGTCGGCGGGACTGCTGGCGCGCTCACGAGCCAATGCGGAGGTGCCGGACCTGCAGTTCTACGTCGGCCGCGGGTTGAGCACGCCCGATCCGGCGATCGCGTTTTCGGTCACGATCAGCCGGCCGTATAGCCGGGGGTCGATCACGCTTCGGTCAACAGACCCGCTGGCCGCACCGATCATTCGCGCCGGGTACTTCACCGACAGCCGCGACATGGATGCCGCGCTCGAAGCCGTTCGCCTTGCGCGCGCCTTCGGATCGTCTCGCGCGGTTGAACGCCTGAGGGGCGCTGCGGTCGAGCCGCTCGACAGTGAAAGCACCCCCGATCAGATTCGCGCGTTTGTCAGGCGCACTTCCGCCACCATCTACCACCCGGGCGGGACGTGCCGAATGGGCCTTGGGCCTGACTCTGTCGTCGGCCCCCAGCTCAGAGTCCATGGCATAGAGGGCCTGCGGGTGGCGGACGCCTCCATCATGCCGGCGGTCGTCAACGCCCAGACCAACGCCGCGTGCTGGATGATCGGCGAGCGAACCGCGGCATTTATCCGGGGCTGACGCTGCAGCTTGCCCCACCCCGCCGGTTACTGGTAACTTTGAATGGTTCTCGCCGCTCGCGTGGCCCTTGCTGGGACGTCGTTCAACGGTAGGACAGCAGACTCTGACTCTGCTTATTGGGGTTCGAATCCCTGCGTCCCAGCCAATCACTTACCTTCAGTTCGTTCATGGCTGTGCCGCCGTTTCAGGCCCTGCGCGGCTCTCGCCGCTTCGGGTACGAATCCCCTCCGGTCACTGCCGCGTTGAAGTAGAAGTCGAGCATCGCGTTGAGCGGCCCGGCGTTGCCACGCAGGCGGCTGCGCAGCGCGGCTCCCTCCCAGCAGTCCACCAGCAGGTTGGCCATGCGGCGCGTGTCGGAATTGGAAGGGATGTCGCCTTTCGCCCGTGCCTGCTCCAGGCAGGCGGCGATCCGGGTGGCGATCTCCGACAAGCAGGCCTCGATCTTGCGCCTGAAGGCTTCGCTCACGCCCGAGAGCTCCTGTCCAAGCCCGCCCAGCAGGCAGCCCATGTAGCCCTCCTTCCGATAAGCCTCTTGCGTCAGCTGGAAGAACCGGCGCACACGCTCCAGCGGGGGGCGACTCCCGTCTCCAAGGCACACATCAAGCCCCGTATGCACCTGCTGCATGTACTGGTCGATGACCTGCAGCGCAAAGTCCTCTTTGTCCTTGAAGTGATGGTAGAACGAACCCTTCGGCGTGGCCGTAGCCTCAAGCAGCGCCTGGACGCCCAGGTCGTTGAAGCCCTGCTCCAGGAGCATGACTAACCCCACATCGAGCAACCGCTGTTTGGTGGGATGGGCCGTCTGCAACGCGCTAGCTCTTGACCTTCTCTATCATGTGGCTGATGACCAGGCTGTGCTCACGCTGTGGACTGAACATGACGATCTCGGCATCGGTGTCGACTCTGACGTTGTGCCCGGGCGGCCAGTAGAACAGGTCATTCGCATTCACGGTTTCCCGTGCGCCTTTCGCATCGGTTGTCGTTAACTGGCCGCGCAAGACGAACCCCCAGTGGGGGCACTGGCACAGGTCGCCTTCCAGCCCCAGGAAGAGAGGAGTCGTGTCGACGCCCGCGGAGAGGGTGAAGTACTCGCCGCTGATTTTGCCGAATCCTCCCGCCTCTCCAAACTCCGTTCGCTGACGGATCACAGCACCTGGAATCTCCATCTTGACGTCGATATCGTCCTTCGCCACCCGCATGGCCGTTCCTCCTCCTGGCTGAGTCGGTCTCTACTAGACCGACCGGTCTACTGCCGCAGTATACGCGCTCGGTGGACGGTGTCAACAGGGCCACGACGTGGTTGAGTGCGCGATCAACGCACAACACCGTTGCGGCAATCAGCGACCAGCCCCCGAACCGGATGCGGCCGCGGCCGCGAGATGACAGATTCACAGTACACTCCCACACTTCATGCGTGAGGCCACCCTTGCGACCTCGCTGGTCATTGATTTTCTCGGCTTCCTCGAACGCCAGGGCCATCCACTGGCTGATGTATGCCGCGCGGCCGGAATCGATGCCGGCATTGTCCATGATCCGAACTCCCGCGTTCCCGCTTCGTTCATGGAACGGCTGTGGGCGCTCGCTGAAACGCTGACGGGCAACCCGGACGTCGGTCTGCATTCCGCTGAGTCCTACAATCCCGGGGCCCTCAGCATCGTCGGCTACGTGATCCTGAGTTGCCGCACCGCCGGCGAGGCGCTCGATCGACTGACCCGTTACGCCCCGCTGCTCAACGAGGGCCTGTGCGTCGAGCTCGAGGTCCGAGATGGGCAGACCACCTGCCGGTTCAGTCCCGTCGCCGGGCTCGACAGCTTCCTGCACCGGACTCCGCGGCAGGTGATGGAGACGCTTGCGGGCGGCACGGTTGTGACCCTCAAGCGCCTCGCCACTGGCCCGATTGCTCCGATTTCCGTTCGATTCCGTCATCGCGCACCCGCTTCGATCGTCGAACACCGGCGCCTGTTGGGCTCCTCCGTCCGATTCGAGCAGGCCGACGATGCCGTGGTGTATGACTCAGCCGTGCTCGAGACGCCGCTCATCTCGTTCGACCCCGCTCTGCTTGAAGTCTTCGAAGGCGATGCGCGTCGTCGGCTCGAAGCTTTGACGATGCGTGACGGTATCAGCGGCCGCGTCCTGACGTTTCTTGCGGCTCGCCTCAAGGGCGTCGTGCCGCCGCTTACCGAAGCCGCCTCGGCACTGGCGATGAGTGAACGTTCGGTCCAGCGCAGCCTGAGCGAAGAGCAAACGTCGTATCGCCAACTGGTGGACGACGTGCGCAAGAACCTGGCGACCGAGTACCTTTCCCGGCCGGGCACGTCAGCCACGGACGTGGCGTTCCTGCTGGGATTTTCTGAGCCGAGTGCGTTCACGCGGGCGTTCAAACGATGGACAGGCACGGCACCCACCGAATTCAGAGCGGCCAGCAGTTAGCGACGACCCCACTCCCAACCGGCGTGGAGGGAACCGTTGGGGGCGAAGCGCTTCACGTGATAGTTCGTGCCCCCGATCGACGTGCTGCCCGACACACTGTTGTGCGTGAACGCCGTCGTCGGATACAGATAGAAGTGGCGCCCGATGTGCACGTAGTAGCCGGCCGTCAGGCCCACGCTCAGGGTCCGGAAGCGCGTTGCGCCGGCGAGGGGATCCGAGCCCAGTTTCCAGTTCTGATTGAGCACCATCGCGCCCAGGGCCGGCCCGCTTCTCATCGCGCCGCGAAACCGGTAGGTCACTCGCGCCACCTGGATTGAAGTCACCGTCGCCTTCCACTTCGCTTCGTCGTAGTGCGCGTCGCCCTTCAGAAGGAACGAAGGGACGTCATAACGCCCGGCGCCGATGGCCACCTGCAACCTGTTGGGCAACGTGACGCTGACGATGCCGGAGTAGCCGGAGATTCCGTAAGCCAGCACGTCGGCTTCGGCGGCTATGGACGCAGTTGGTGTGGTTTGAGCGGAAGCGGGAAGCGCGAGCGCGAGCAGGGTCGTCAGGATCAGGGCGGTGCGGAACATCGGGATTCTCCTCTTGCACCAGTTCCCGCGGCGTCACTGCCGTGGTTGAACGGTGCGAAATGAGAATCGCCCAGGGTGTGATTTCGCGGAATGACTCCTGGCGCCAGTCGCTTGACCCGAGCCGCCACTCTGCCAACCGCCGGCAGCTGTCAGAGACTTCGCGCGTCGGAAGCGACCGCACTCGTCTTCAACGCGCGAGCCTGCGGGGATGCCGCGACCAGGCGCGGAATGACGCGTAACAATTCATCGACGTCAACGGGCTTGGCCAGATGTTCCTGAAAGCCCGCCGCCTTGGAGCGTTCCCGATCCGCCAATGTCGCATGGGCCGTGAGGGCGATTGCCGGCGCGCCGCCAGCTCGCAAGAGAGGCTGCGACCGAATCTGCTCCATCATCCCCCAGCCATCCACTGCGAGCGGCCGCAAGGAGGGCGGCCCGTGTCTGATCGTTCGGGTCACGCAGGAAGTTCAGAACAGCGGGGCCGCTGGCCACCTGGCTCAGCCGATTCAAGCCTTGCTGCGTGCCTTGAGAAGTCTGGGGGGCCAGCGTCGCCGCCGTCGTTTCCGCCCGTTCGATTCCGCGTCTGATCAAATCCGCCCGCACACGCGCGACGGTCAGCCACGTGAAAGCGGCCAGCGCCACCGCGACCAGGACGGAGGTCAGGAACGCCGCACGTCCGCGAATCGAGTATCGAAGAGGCCGGTCGACAGCCATTACGTTCCCTCGTCCATTCCCTGTCAGGCGGATAGCAGATCCCGGAGCTTCTGCAAGAAGATGCGAACGTCGCCGATCTGGGCGGCCGTCGAAATGAAGTCAAACTCTGTCGGGCTCACGGTCGTGGTGCGGCCATCGAGAACAGCCACCAGCGCCGCCGGCAGAATGGGACACTCGTCGAGCAGGCCCACCACGCTGATCCATGTGGTCATATCGAGCAGTGCGAGGACTTCCGCCTGGTCGCGTGCGCGCCACGGTGTGCCGGCCTTGCGCTGCTTCGTGAGCGTGCGCCGCAACGCACCGAGGCCGCGTTTGATGTCGCGATCGACGCAGTCAATATCCGTCAGAGTGGAGATGAGCTGGTCTGCCGCGTACAGGCTCACGCTTTGGTACAGCACCGACCATCCCAGCTCGAACACGGTCACCAGGTCGTGATCGGCGAGCAGCGCGTCTGGCGGTGGGACAGTGGCGGGCCAGTGCTCCAGGCCCAGATTACAGATGGCCGCAGCCGCATCAGATGCTTCCTGAGGCGTGAACGCACGTGACTGGACAGTGCATCCCGCAACGAGCGTGTTCGCCAGAAAGGCGAGCTCGCGACCGCGCCTGAAGTACGCGGTCTCATCCTTTTCTCGAACGTGCGCCATCAGCCGCCGCAAGTGCGTAAGCCTGGTGGCCTGCGGGCCGGGGCCTGCGCCCTCAAGTAGCGCGCGCGGACGTTCCGGCATCACGCCCGCCTCCTCCAGGAGTTCCATGACCGCTTCGACTGATTCGGAGACGCCCGATGCGGGCACGTGGGCATCGCTTGCCGGCAAAGGCGATTCCAGTTCGTCCACCGCTCGAAAGTATGCCGTGACGATCGGATTGACCGGCGCCGTCACCGATGTGCCCGATGGGGTGGTTTTCGGCTGTCGCGCCATCTCGAGGAAGGCGCGCGCCTCGGCGGGCGTCGCGTAGCCCAGCCGTGACCGCCGGCGCTCCCGCTCAATCGCGACGTCGTGGAGGTGCTGCTCCGGTGCCCGCAGCAGATCGTCCAGGCCGTCCCTCTCAGGCATGGAGTTGGAGAACTGCCGGCAGCCCCGCATCACGTCGTGGAAGTACCCGCCGTGCCCGGCGTCGAGCGCGAACAGCACCGTGACGATCGCGTCCCACGCGTCGGCTCTTCGCGCATGGACGACGTAGCCGCCCACGTCACATTCGAGTCCGCTGGCGCCCGCCTCGTGCATCGGCGTGCCGGCATGTAGCGCGCCCCGGTCGAACACCCGCACGTAGCGCGAAAGGCCGAGGACCACCAGGTCCTTGTCGAGGGTGGCTACCGTTTGGGCGGCCACCGGCGCACCGATTTCCGCCAGCACCTCCAGCCATTCGCCGAAGCGATCCACGTTGAAGAGATGGTCGCGTCCAGGCTGCCCGTGATGCCAGAGATCGAGGTCCAGCAGGGCAGTGAGCTGCGCGGGAGAGGCGAACGTGACGAGTTCACCGGACGCCTCGAGGCCGCGGTACCGGATGAGCTGATGCAGCGTTTCCGGCGAGAGGTGCGGAACCACGCGCTCGAGGAATGGCGTGTCCATCAGTCGCGCCAGCCGATGCTCCACCGAGCGCCCGTCGACGGGCGCCGTCATGCGGGTCATCATCCCCGCCGCGCCTCGATCTTTGCCACGTCAACGAGTCTAAACCACGAACGCGCGGCAGTCAGCGACCGGTCATTTGCTGCAAGTAGTCGGGATACCGCGCCCCCTGGACGGTAATCTGAGCGGCGGCACTATCGATCTCCTGCAAGTCGTCTGCGGTCAGTTTGACTGATGCTGCCGCGCTGTTCTCCTCGATTCGGTGCAGCTTTGTGGTCCCGGGGATCGGCACGATCCACGTCTTCTGCGCAAGCAGCCAGGCGAGCGCCACCTGCGCGGGCGTCACTTTCTTCTTTTCAGCGAACGTCGTCAGCCAGTGGACAAACACGGCGTTGGCCTTTCGATTCTCCGGCGTGAAACGTGGCAGCGCGTTGCGGAAATCCGATGCGTCGAAGGTGGTGTTCTCGTCCATCTTGCCCGTGAGGAATCCTCTGCCAAGAGGACTGAAGGGAACGAACCCGATGCCCAGTTCCTCGAGGGCCGGCAACACTTCAGCTTCGGGTTCCCGCCACCACATGGAGTACTCGCTCTGTACTGCGGTGACCGGCTGAACCGCATGTGCACGACGAATGGTTTGAACGCCGGCCTCGGAAAGCCCGAAGTGCCTGACCTTGCCCTCCTGAATCAGTTCGCGTACCGCGCCGGCGACTTCCTCAATTGGAACCTCCGGGTCAACACGGTGTTGATAGAACAGGTCAATGGCTTCGCGCTTCAGACGTCTGAGAGACGCTTCGGCCACGGCTTTGATGTGCGCCGGCCGGCTGTCCAGGCCCACCTGATTGCCGTTGTCGAGCTTGAATCCGAACTTGGTGGCCACCACGATCCCGTCACGCACGTCCGAGAGTGCGTCGCCCAGAAGCTCTTCGTTGGTGAATGGGCCGTACGCTTCGGCCGTGTCGAAGAACGTGACCCCAAGATCAACCGCCGCCCGAAGCACAGTGATCATTTCGTGCTTGTCAGCCGGAGGACCATATCCATGGCTCATGGGCATGCAGCCCAGTCCAAGCGCTGATACCTCGAGCTGGCTGTTTCCAAGTGTGCGCTTGTGCATACCTCAGGATAGCTGCCGTTGACAGGCTTGGGTAGACACAGGGTAATGGCTTGCTCCCTGATCTTTCAGGTGGGACAATAGCCGCGAACATCCTCTCAGGAGATCGGCAAAAAATGGCAACGATAAACAGGAATCAGTGGGCAAAGCTAGGCGCGGCCGCGAGGTTGAGGGAGATCGACGAGGAGCGGGCGGCAATTTACAAGGCTTTTCCTGACCTGAAGGGCCAGCGCAGCCAGGCGACCGGTGTCTCATCACAGGGTCCGCAGAAGAGAGCCCGGTTCTCGGCCGAAGGCAGGGAGGCCATCAGCGAAGGCATGCGAAAGTACTGGGCCCGCCGCAAAGCGAAGGCGGCTAGAGCCGCGACGAAGTAGCCGGCCGGCCGGCGCTGGCCTGGACTAGAATCCCGCACAGGGATGACTACACGCGCGACTCTGAACAACGTGTTGGTCATCTGTGGCTGCGCGTTCGTCTGGCTGTGCCACCTTTTCATCGGCATCACCGCACACCAACAGCTCCGAACCGCGGGGTTCGATCTGTCGGTGTTCGACTACGCGATCTGGAACACGGGCACCGGCGGCGCGACGGCGTTCGTGCCGATGTTCGGCCATTCGTTGCTGGCACAGCACTTCATGCCGACGTTGTTGCTGCTGGCGCCGCTCGGTGCGTTGTTCGACACGCCGGTGTATTTGATCGCGCTTCAATCCACGCTGTTTGTGGCAGGCGCGTATCTGCTGTATCGATTCGCCGCGCTCAAAGTTCCGGGTCCCTACGCCGTGGCGTTGCTCGTGGCATACCTGGTGTCGCGTCGTACGCACTCGGCGGCCACGAGTTACTTCTACATCGAGAGCGCGGAACCGATGCTGGTGTTCGGCGTGCTGCTGGCCTGGTCGGCAGGCGCACGCATCTGGTATTGGGTGCTGCTCGTTCTTGCCCTGGGCTGCAAGGAAGACGTTGCTCTCTACTTCGCGCTGTTTGGCGTGCTGGAGGCGGTGGCCAATCCTTCCGGTCCAGCCAGGCGCCAGGGTCTCGTCACCGCAGCGCTGTGCACGAGCTGGGCCGTCGTCGCGGTGTTCGTCGCAATTCCCTATTGGTCCGACGCGTATGGACTGGGCTCGGCCAACCCGTTCGTCGGAGGCCGCTTTGGCATGGACGCTGGAGGGGGCGTGCAGGCGGCGATCAGCCGCATCTTCTCCGCCGCTTCCTTGGGAAAGCTGGTCACGGTCACCAGCTGTGTGGGTTTCCTCTGCTTTCTGGCGCCGCGATGGTTCGCCATTTCGTTGCTGGGAATTGCGCTCAACTTCGCGGCGCTGCCGGGGACCAATCAGGCGGGTCTCAGTGGCCACTATCTCTGGCCCGTCCTTGCGTGGCTGTTCGTCGCCGCCGTCTACGGTGCACAGCGGCTGGGCACCAGCGGACTGCGTTGGATTCCCTGGGTGGCGATGGCAATCGCACTGGCGGACACGCCCATTGCGGGTGCGCTCAACCATTCGTTGCGTCCAAGTCCAGACGCCGCCAGGGTCCACCTTCAACTCGAGGCCCTGACTCTGTCGGGCACCGTACTCGCGCAGCCGAACCTCATTCCCCACGTGCCACGGCACAACCGCGTGTTTGGCTACGGCGTCTATTCGAAGGGTCAACCGGAACCCGACATGGTTCTGCTCACCAGGACCGGCGACCTCTGGCCGCTCGGTGCCGATGGCGTGGATCGCGAAGTGGCACGTTGGCGTGCGGATCCGCGCTACGAGGAAGTCAGCGCCGGTCCGTTGTGGGCGTTCCGGCGGCTGTCCGCAACAGCACAGACTCCGTGAGGACACCGTTGCAAGATCAGCGGCGTGCACCGCACCCAGATCATTCCCCTGCTCGCCATCACGCTGACCGGTGTGATGGCGTCGGCCAGTCGATGCAGCAGCACCCAGGCGCCCGATCCGGCGGTGACGGCTCTTGCGTCAATACTCGCCGGCAAGCCCATTGAACCCGTCAAGGATGGAGTCTGGGATGACGTGCACGAGTTCTACGGGCTGCGCGGTGGAAAACCCGCCTGGGTCGCCGACAAGCTCACTGCCAGGACCAACGATGCGATTCATGTGCTGCAGTCGGCGCGCGAGCACGGGCTGACCACTGCCGACTATCTGGAGCCGAAGATCGCCCAACTCCAGCAGTCGCTCGAATCGTCGAAGGAGGACGCGCCCGAACGCGCGCAGCAACTGGCTGAGCTGGACGCGCGCATCACCTCGTCCCTGCTGTCGCTTGGCCATGACGTCGCCATGGGCCGCACCAAACCGAAGAACGGTCCGTGGAAAGCGCGACGCCTTGCGCCGGATCTTGCCGGAACCTTGAACCGCGCAGCCGCTGAGGACATGGGCGCGTGGCTCAAGACTGTTCAACCGCTTCATCCCGAATACGAGGCGCTGCGGTTGGCCCTCATTGGCCTCTACGGCCAGCAGGAATCGGGCGCCGCGCCTCCGGCCGGCGCCGATGCCATCAAGGTGTTTCAGGAACATCACGCCATTCCTGCCACCGGTGTCATGGATGGCGCCACCAGGGCCGCGATGAAGGTGCCGATCGACGCTCGCATTCAGCAGGTGATGGTAAACCTCGAGCGTTGGCGCTGGATGCCTGACGACCTCGGTGCCCGCCACTTCATCGTCAACATTCCGTACTTCCACCTCGTGGCCCGCGAGAACGGCAAAGCGGTCACAGACATCCGCGTGGTCGTGGGGAAGAAGGGCCACGAGACCCCGATCTTCAGTGGGAACATGGAAACGGTGGTCTTCAGTCCCTACTGGAACATCCCCGACAGCATCGTCGAGGGTGAGACCGCGCCAGCAATGGCGAAGGACCCGAAATATCTGGCGCGCAACAACATGGAGATTCTCCGAGTGTCAGACACGGGCGGATCCTCTCCTGTTAATCCGAAGGATGTGAACTGGGACGACCCGCAGGAACTCAAGCAGCTGGCGTTCAGGCAGAAGCCGGGGCCCAACAACGCGCTGGGTCACGTGAAGTTTCTGTTCCCCAACGAGTTCAACGTCTATCTGCACGACACGCCCGCTGATCAGCTGTTTCAGCGCCCCGGCCGGGCCTTCAGTCACGGATGCGTGCGAGTCGAGGAACCGGAGGCGCTGGCCCAGTACGTTCTTCGTGATGATCCCACCTGGACCGAGCCAAGGATCCTTGCCGCGATGAACGCCGGCGAGGAGAAACACGTGAAGCTCAAGGCGGCGATTCCAGTGCATCTGGTGTACTTCACCGCGTGGGTAGACGACAAGGGCGGGCTCCACTTCCAGCCCGATATCTACGGGTACGACACGCAGAAATCGCCCCGCTGAAACTTCCCCTTTGGGGTTGAACATTGGTATCTCCAGGGTTAAAATAGGAATCGAACCCTACACAACCTGGGAGCAGCCATGCCGCCGATATTCGACGCCGGACTACGTGTCTCCTCGCTCCGCGCTCTTCTTGTTGCCATCGTCATTTTGTCGGCGCCTCTCGCGGCGATAGCCGCGGTCGGCAGTGCGCCTGCGGCGTCCACTTCGCGTCTGGGTACCGATGTGCTTGAGTTGGCGTTCAGTGCCGCCTCGTGCGCCGTTCGTGCGGGTGACGTTCAGGCGCCCGCCACGCTGACGGTCATCGACTACTCGAAGCCGTCCACCGAGAAGCGCCTCTGGGTGATCGACATGCGCACGCGCGCCGTGTTGTATGAGGAGCTCGTCGCGCATGGACAGGGCACGGGCGATTCGATGGCGACTTCGTTTTCGAACGAGCCCGAGACCCATAAGTCCAGCCTGGGACTCTTCGTCACCGAGGGAACGTATGTGGGCAAGAACGGCTATTCCTTGCGCCTCAACGGCCTCGACCAGGGATTCAACGACCGCGCTCGTGAGCGCGCAATCGTGATGCATGGCGCTCCCTACGTGAGTGATGCGTTTGCCCAGGCGCAGGGCCGGCTTGGACGCAGCTGGGGATGCCCGGCATTGCGCGAGGCCGTTGCGCGCCAGGTGATCGACCTCGTCAAAGGCGGGAACCTGGTGTTTTCGTACTATCCCGATCAACAGTGGCTGAAAACCTCGCAGTATCTGGGCGACTGCGCGGCCGCCGCCGACTGACCGCTGCGTCGCGACCGGCGATTGAGAGCTGGCAGTGACCACCAGGTTCTCGCCTTCGTCGCGCGCCCGGCTCACCGCCTACGATCTGGAACGGTTCCCCACCAGTTCCCTGTTCGACCGCATCGGAAGGACGGTGTGCGAGGCGGGATGTTTGCCGCGAAAGGAGCTCTATGAGTCATGGGAGGTGGCTCGCAGGACGCGGCGATTCTTCCGCGGCGGCAGGGTCGTTGACCTCGGAGGGGGCCACGGCCTTCTTTCGCAACTCATGTTGTTGCTCGATGACTCATCGCCGGTGGCCATCGTGGTGGACCCCGCGATTCCTCCGTCGGCCGTAGCAGTGCACGAAGTGCTTGTCAGGGCGTGGCCTCGACTGAGCGGCCGCATCAAGTTCAAGACAGCCTCTCTTCAATCAATTGAGCTGACCCATGGCGACGTCGTGGTGTCCAGCCATGCGTGTGGTGCGCTGACGGACCAGGTGATCGAGCATGCCGTTACGGCGCGGGCTCCCGTGGCTGTGTTGCCCTGCTGTCACGATGTTGAAACCTGTGATGCGGGCTCTCTGGGTGGATGGATGGATGCGGAGCTCGCGATAGACACCATGCGGGCGGTTCGACTGGAGGGACACGGCTACCGTGTCTGGACGCAAACCATTCCAGCCGAGATCACACCGAAGAATCGGCTGTTGCTGGCCGCACCGCTTACTCCCAAATGACGATGGACACGCTCCCCAGGGTCATCCTGATCCACGGCAATGGCGGGAGTACGGCAGACGACATCTGGCTGCCGTGGCTCGAGCGGGAACTGACCCGGCTTGGGCTTGAAGTCACCAACAGGACGTTCCCCGACAACGTCAAAGCGCGCGCCAGGTACTGGCTCCCGTTTCTGGAGGAGCTGGGCGCGGGCCCGAATACGATTCTTATCGGGCATTCCTCGGGCGCAGTGGCCGCCATGCGTTACGCCGAGACCCACCAACTGGCCGGGTCTGTGCTGGTGGGCGTATGCCACACCGATCTTGGTGACAGCGGGGAAGCGGCCAGCGGCTATTACGGCAACCCGTGGCAATGGCAGCGGATTCGTGAGCACCAGCCGTGGATTGGGATCTTCAACTCGATCGATGATCCATGCATCCCAGTGACTGAGGCGCGGTTCGTGGCCGCGCAACTGCGATGCCGCTACTTCGAGTTCGACGATCGGGGCCACTTCACGGATTCCGAGGTTCCGGAGCTGCTGCAGTTTGTGAGGCGGCAGCTCAAGCTCTGACAAGACAGCCCAGGACCCTGGACCCCGGACCCCGGACCCGATACCATCGAGGTGCCAGCCCTCATCGCCTGTGTTACTCGAGGAGTCGCGCATGGACCGTCTTCGTCGGATTGTTGTTCTGTGTGTCGTCGCCGCGATGGCTCTGCCCGCCGTGGAATCGCCGATCGCGGCGCGCAATCAGGTGCGCCCCTTTTACGTGTCGGTGACGGACTCGAAAGGTGAGCCGGCGGCGGGTGTCACTGCATCGGATCTGGTGATTGAGGTCAACGGAAAGCCTGCGGCGGTGACCAGGGTCGCGCCCGCCGCCGAACCGGTTTCCGTGGTCGTCATTACCGAGGGACTCGGCAGGGAATTCATCTCGGAAGTCCGCCGGATGATGAAGTCGGTCGTCAAAGGCGCTGGCGCGATTCACCCGGACTCGCGCGTGGGCCTCATGGTTCAGGACGGTGCGGCCGTGCCCGCGATGCATACGGCGACGACAGACGTGGCGAAGCTCGACGCCGAGATTGCGCGCGTCTTCGAGAGCAGCCGGAATGCGCCGCTGCTCGACAGCATCATTACCGCGGCGGTGACGCTTTCAACCGAGCGGAATCCGCGTCGCGCGATCGTGGCCGTCACGTGGGGTGGCGAGGCCGACAGCGACGTGCGGTCGGTCACCAGGGTCGCGCAGGCCGTACGGGGCAGTGGCGCATCGCTCTGGGTGCTTGACCTGGGTGGACGAGGCGCCTCGATGGACGCGTCCGAACTGCGCGTCTTGTCCGATGTGACGGCCAACAGCGGGGGCCGGCGCGAGCGGACTTCAGTCCAATCGATCACGCCGTTGGCCGAGCGGATCCTGGCCACGCTTCGCGGCCAGTATGCGATCTATCTCGAGGATGGCATCGCTCCGAAAGCGGCATCGCCCAAAGTGAGCGCGCGCACCAGGGACCTCAAGGTCCTGACGCCCGCCTGGCCCGTTCTCAAGTAAAGCTCCGGTCGCCGGACACGGCCGTGGCTTCAGTGCCGTAGCTTGACAGTTGTATTAATACACTAATACAATAGGTCTCATGGCGCTCGTCCGCATCGATCCGCGCGACCGCACCCCGATCTACGCCCAGCTCGAGCGGGGTCTGCGGGCCGCCATCGCGACAGGCACGCTTGGCCCGGGCGATCAACTGCCCACCGTGCGGCAACTGGCCGTCGACCTCCAGATCAACGCCAATACGGTTGCGCGCGTGTACGCCGAACTGGAACGCGGCGGCATCCTCGAAACCAGGCGTGGCGTCGGGTCCTTCGTGACCGCCACACCCAAACAGGCCCATCCGCCCCGCGAACACGACCGGCGGATGCGCGTCTTCGTCACGCGCATGCTCGCCGAAGCCGACGCGGCCGGTCTCACACTTGACGATGTCCTGGGCGCGCTTGGCGCGCACAAAAAAGGAGAACTCCGATGAACGCCGACCTGCACCTGCCACGAGTGAACTTCATAGCGCTCACGATTCTGGTTGCCTCGGTGGCGCTGGCGATGCTCACCTCGCGGGCGTTCGATGACCAGCGCATCACGATCGGCATCGTGGCCGTGGGCCTGATTCTGATGCAGTCGCCGCGCGTGGCCCAGCAGTGGGAACGCGCCATCGTACTGCGCCTTGGGCGGTTCGTCGGGTTGCGAGGCCCCGGGCTGTTCTGGGTCATCCCGTTCGTTGACCGCGTGTCATCGTGGATCGACCAGCGCACCATCACCACCTCTTTCGCCGCTGAACAGACGCTCACCTCCGATGCGGTGCCGGTCAATGTGGATGCGGTGCTGTTCTGGATGGTGCACGACGCGCAGAAGGCCGCGCTGGAAGTTCAGGATTATCCACAAGCCGTGAGCTGGGCGTCACAGACGGCCCTGCGCGACATCATCGGCCGGACGGACCTCACCAACCTGCTTCGCGGTCGCGAGCGCATCGAGGCCGAGCTGCAACAACTCATTGACGCGCGGTCGAATCCCTGGGGCGTCACCGTCTCCTCCGTCGAGATGCGGGACATCGTCATTCCCGTGGCCCTGCAGGACGCGATGTCGCGAGAGGCGCAGGCGTCCCGGGAGAAGCAGGCGCGTATCATCCTCGGTCAGGCCGAAGAAGAGATCGCCCAGTCATTCGAGCGGGCGGCCAGGTCTTACGTGGATAACCCGACCGCGTTCCAGCTGCGCGCCATGAACATGCTCTATGAGGGTCTGAAGGACAAAGGCGCGCTGATGCTGGTGCCCAGCTCCGCAGTCGAGTCGTTGGGCATGGGCGGCATGCTCGGCGCGGCGGCGATGGGCCAGGCGAAGCTGGCCGAACGTGCGCAGATCCTACCGAAGGAGGCGTGACACCTCGCCAGCACCGTAGCGAAGATAAATTGCCGGCAGCAAAAAGAGGTTGAGGACCGTCGAGGTCACGAGTCCCCCGAGGATCACAACTGCCATCGGGTGTTCGATCTCGTGGCCCGACCGATCGCCGCCGGCGATGATCGGCACCAGCGCCAGGCCCGTGACAAGCGCTGTCATCAGGATTGGCGCCAGCCGCTCTTCGGCACCGCGAAGGACCAGCTCGGGTCCGAACGGCACACCTTCTTCATGTTCAAGGTGCCGGTAGTGGCTCACCAGCATGATCCCGTTACGGGCGGCAATGCCGAGCACGGTGACAAATCCCACCAGCGAACCGAGCGAGAGGACACCACCGCTCATGAACACGCTGGCGACGCCGCCAATCAACGCGAAGGGAATTGTCAGCGCGATGAGCGCCACCATGCGCATGGATCCGAAATCGACGTGCAGGACGAGCAGGATACCCAGTAGCGACAAAGCGCCCAGTGCAAGGAGGCGCGATTGCGACCGTTCACGCGCTGCATACTCGCCCAGCACTTCAGGGTGATAACCGGTGTCAAACTTCACACCCGCAAGGGCGGTCTGGATGTCCCGGGCCACGGCGCCAAGGTCGCGACCGCGAACGTTGCAGGTCACGTCTATCCGCCGCGATCCGCCCTCACGCGTGATTTCGTTCGGCGTTGGAAGCACCGCCACATCCGCCACCGAGGAGAGCGGGGCATAGCCGCCGTTGGGCAGCTCAATGGGCATTCGGCGCAACGCGAACAGGTCTGACCGTGTCTCCGGCGTGCTCCAGACCACCACGTCGAAGACCTTCTGCTGGTCGTACACTTCGCCGGCCTTGGTGCCTCGAAGCATGGTGGCAACCGTGTCGCGGACGGCCGCCGGGCTGATGCCCACCTGCTGCGCCTGTTCGGCTCGATAGG
>JBKJJZ010000031.1:0-3717 GCA_046597705.1 Vicinamibacterales bacterium
CATCTCGGGACTAATCCCTGCCCGGCCGTTGATGATTCCGGACAACGTCTTCCGACTGACTCCAAGCGCCCGCGCGGCATCCGTCACCGTCAACGCCAAGGGGGTGAGGCACAGCTCACGGAGAATCTCGCCAGGATGTGGGGGGTTGTGCATCTTCATTCGTCCACCTCAGTGGTACTCCTCGTAGTCGACCAGTTGGGCGTCCTTGCCGGAGAAGCCAAAGGTGACCCGCCAATTGCCGCTCACCTTCACGGCCCAGGTCCCTCGACGACTGCCCTGAAGTTCGTGCAGGTCGAGACCGGGCAGCCCAAGGTCCCTCGGCGAGGTCGCTGCGTTCAAGAGGCCGAGCACCAATCGAAGTCGGTCGGCATGCTTGGCCTGAATACCCTGCTTGCTTCCAGTGGCAAAGAAGCGCTCCAGTCCCTTATGCCGGAAACTCTTGATCGCCACAAGCACAGTGTAACCCAAGCGGTTACATCGAACGATCCGGCTGATACGCCGTGCAGCCGACCGCGGCGCGTGCGATCATGGGCGCCGCCGCGGCTGATCAATCCCGCCTCAACGGCGAACGCGATCAGCAGTCAGCAATCCGTTCCATTCCGATCCTCATCCCTCAATCCTCAACCCTCAATTGAGAGCCGGCCCAGGACCCAGGGCGCGCCGGAGTACAATCACCCGATGATCGTCGGCATCGTGAAGGAAGCGGCACCAGGCGAACGCCGGGTCGCCGCCACTCCTGGTTCAGTGACCAAACTCAAACAACTTGGCTTTGACGTTACGGTCGAATCCGGCGCGGGACTCGCGGCGGGATTCGACGATGGGGCGTTTACGGGGGCGGGGGCCGCGATCGGGGAGGCCGCAGCCGCCTGGGGCGCCGGCATTGTCGTCAAAGTCAGGCCGCCTCTAGAGGAAGAGGCCGCCCGGCTCGGCGCCAGTCAGACACTCATCAGCTTTCTGTATCCGGCGCAGAACGCCGCGCTGGTCAATCAACTCGCCGCTCAAGGCACCAGCGTCATTGCCATGGACCAGGTGCCTCGCACGACGCGGGCGCAGAAGGTGGATGCGCTCTCCTCCACGGGCAACCTGTCGGGATATCGAGCGGTCATCGAAGCGGTTGCGGCGCTGCAGCGTCCGCTCGGCGGCCAGACCACCGCGGCCGGCAAGATTGAGCCGTGCAAGGTTCTCATCATCGGTGCCGGAGTGGCCGGTCTCGCCGCGATTGGCACGGCTCGCTCGCTCGGCGCCATCGTCCGCGCCTTCGACACGAGACCGGCGGTGAAAGAACAGGTCGCCTCGATGGGGGCGGAGTTCCTGCAGGTCGAGATTGAGGAAGACGGCAGCGGGCAGGGCGGCTATGCGAAGGAAATGACGCCTGCGTTCATCGCCGCAGAGATGGCGCTGTTCGCCGCGCAGGCCAAGGACGTGGACGTCATCATCACAACCGCGCTGATTCCCGGCAGGCGAGCCCCGATTCTCATCACGGCGGACATGGTCCGTTCGATGAAGCGCGGCTCGGTGATCGTTGACCTTGCCGCCGAGCAACAGGGGAACTGCGAGCTGACTCAGCCGGGCAAGGCTGTTGACGTCGATGGCGTGACGATCATCGGGTACACCGACCTGCCGTCGCGCATGTCGCAACAGGCGTCCACTCTCTACGCGACAAACATCGTGCACTTGCTCGAAGAGATGGGCGGTGCAGCGAAGTTCACCATCGATGAACAGAACGACATCGTGCGGCCCATGACGGTGCTCAAGAACGGGATGCTCCTTTGGCCAAGTCCGCCCGCCACGAGCGGCGCGCCTAAAGGCACGCCCTACGTACAGCCAGTTCCGTCAGTTCCGCCAGTTCCGCCAGTTCCGTCAGGTCGCCATTCCCCCGCCCATGGCGCGCCAGTTGGTCCGCCGTCCGCCTCCACATGGTGGCTCCTGGCGGGCGCAGGCCTTGCGCTTTTCGCCGTGGGCTGGGGTGCGCCGGAGAACTTCCTCGCGCACCTGACCGTGTTCGTCCTGGCCTGCTTCATCGGTTATCAAGTTGTCTGGAGCGTAACTCCCGCGCTGCATACGCCGCTCATGAGCGTCACGAACGCCATCAGCGGGATCATCGTCATCGGCGGCATGATGCAGATTGGCGGTGACCTGGCGTCCCCGGCCACGCTGCTCGGTATCGCCGCCGTCTTTCTGGCCACGCTGAACATCTCCGGTGGCTTCCTCGTGACCCACCGCATGTTGCGAATGTTCCGGCGATGACCACAGCGCTGCTAGCCACCTCATACCTTGCCGCGGCGGTTCTCTTCATCCTGAGCCTGCAGGGCCTGGCCCATCCGGAAACCGCTCGACGCGGCAACCAGTTCGGCGCCATCGGCATGCTGATCGCGCTGCTGGCCGTGGCCGTCCATGGCGGGATCCTGTCGTCGCCCACGCTCCTGGCCTCACTGGCGATCGCCGGCATCATCGGCGCGCTCGTCGCTTCGCGCGTGGCGATGACATCGATGCCTCAGCTGGTCGCCATCCTGCACAGTTTCGTCGGCGCGGCAGCAGTCCTGGTGGGCATCAGCAGCCACCTGCAGCCGGCAGTGGAACTCACCGGCACGGAACGAACAATTCACGACGTTGAGACTGCGCTCGGTGTGTTCATCGGGGCGCTGACGTTCACCGGCTCGATCATCGCGTGGGGCAAACTCCAGGGCGTCATCCGCAGCAAGCCGCTGATGCTGCCCGGGCGGCATCTTCTGAACATCACGATGCTCGCGGCGTGCCTGTTCATGGGCGTGATGTATCTGAAGGGCGGGCATGAGGCATTGCCTCACCTGCTGCTGATCGCGGCTGTCGCGGGCATCATCGGCATCCACCTTGTCATGGCCATCGGTGGGGCCGACATGCCGGTAGTGGTTTCGATGCTGAACAGCTACTCGGGCTGGGCGGCGTCGGCGGCAGGCTTCATGCTCTCGAACGATTTGCTGATTATCACGGGCGCACTCGTCGGGTCGTCAGGCGCGATTCTGAGCTACATCATGTGCCGGGCGATGAACCGCTCGTTCCTGTCGGTCATTCTCGGCGGCTTCGGTGCTGACGAGGGCGCGGCGCCGGCCGGCGGCGCGGTGATGGAAGGCGAGATGGTGGCAACGACCGCATCCGACGTCGTCGGCCTGCTGAAGGCCGCGAAATCGGTCGTCATCATCCCAGGCTACGGCATGGCCGTCGCGCAGGCGCAGCATCCGGTAAAGGCGATCGTCGATATCCTTCGCGCGCAACACAAGCAGGTCAGGTTTGCGATTCACCCCGTCGCCGGCCGCCTGCCCGGCCACATGAACGTGCTCCTGGCTGAAGCGAACGTCCCTTACGACATCGTCCTCGAGATGGACGAAATCAACCACGACTTCCCCACCACCGACGTCGTGCTCGTGATTGGCGCGAACGACATCGTCAATCCGAGCGCGCTCGAAGATCCGTCGAGCCCGATCGCAGGAATGCCCGTACTCCATGCGTGGGAGGCTGCGGCGTGCATTGTCTTCAAGCGCGGCAAGGGCGCGGGCTACGCGGGCGTCGAGAATCCCCTCTTCTTCAAACCGAAGACCAGGATGCTTTACGGGGACGCGAAGAAGACCGTGGACGCGATACTCGAGGCGCTTCGCGACTGACGGTTCGAGGTTCGAGGTTCGAGGTTCGAGGTTCGAGGTTCGAGGTTCGAGGTTCGAGGTTCGAGGTTCGAGGTTCGAG
>JBKJJZ010000037.1:0-5452 GCA_046597705.1 Vicinamibacterales bacterium
CGGCCTCTTCGGCGGCTTCGAGCACCGTCTGATCGGCCGGCAACTCGATGGTCCTGGCGCTCAGCGCAAACTGAACGCGGGCAGTGACTCCGTCGAACGCCGCTTCGTCCAATGGCACGTCGGTCGCTTCGTTGGCAGCTGACTCCACAGCCGGGGGGGACACGAATGCTTCCTGCATGATCTGGGCGTCCGGAACGCCCATCTCAACCAGCATGTGGCGCACGGCTGTCATCATGGGCGGCGGCCCGCACAGCAGGATGGGACCGCGTGTGAGATCAGGGACGAAGCCAGCAATGACTTCACGCGTGAGGTGCCCTCGCGGCCCGTCCCAGGCCGTCTCGGGATCCGCCGAGACGATGGCTTGAACCCGCAGGTTCGGGTGCCGGGCCCGCTGGTATTCCAGCTCGTCCCGGAACACGAGATCGCGGACGGCCCGGACGGAGAACAACAAGTAGATCTCGCCCCGCCAGCCCCGGTCAGTGAGGCTCCGGATCACCGACACCATCGGCGTGATGCCGATGCCGCCGGCGATGAGGACGATGCGTTCGGCTTCGTGACCGGCGAAGACAAACGTGCCCGACGGCGCCGACACCTTGACGCGCTGGCCTTCGCGCCACGTCTCATGGAGATAACGCGAGGCGTAGCCGTTCGGCACATGCTTGACCGATATCTCGCAATACGCGCTGCGTGTCGGCGGCGAGGCGATCGTGTAGGACCGATTGACGCGTGTGCCGTCGATCGTCAGCGCCAGGTTCAGGTATTGACCTGCGACATGGGTGAACGGGAGTGGGCCGCCATCAACCGGCACGAGGCGGAAGGTCTTCACGTCGTGTGACTCGTCGAAGATCCGCGCGACGAGCAGTTCACCAGACCAGAATGCGTGTTTCCTGGCGGGCCGATCGGCCTTGAGCAGGACCGTGCGGTTGCGGGCCTGCCTGACCTCGCTTCGCAGCCCCGTGTAGTGCGCACCCATTCGATACAACAACAGTGCGCCAATCACCACCGCGAACGCGAGCGGCTGCCTGACGTCTGACTTGACGAGCAGGTAGTAGTGAACGGCAGCGCCGATCGCGATGACGTACGTCAACCGTTGCAGCTGCTTCCACCGTTTCGCGCCCAGGCGCAGGACCATGGCATCGGTGGACGTGATCGCCAGCGGCACCATCAGGATGAGGGCGCCGGTGCCGAACCACAGATAGCGTCGCGTGAGGATCTCGGTCACCGTGCTGGTCACGCTGCCCTGCCTGTCGAGCAGGAAGAAGATCGCGAAGTGCGCGGCGAGATAGAAAAACCCCAGCACACCGAGGTTGCGACGGATGGCAATCAGGCGGTTCCATCCCGTGATCGCCCGAAGGGGCGTGACGAGCAGTGCCAGTGTGATGAACACCAGGCCAACCATGCCGGTGGTCCGTATTGCAAAGTTGACATGGTTGACGCCGAGCTGGCCCCGCCAGGCGTCCCACAAGAGCAATGCCGCCGGGACGACGCCGTTGACGAT
The DNA here is from genome assembly GCA_046597705.1 of Vicinamibacterales bacterium. Lineage (GTDB taxonomy): Bacteria > Acidobacteriota > Vicinamibacteria > Vicinamibacterales > SCN-69-37 > SYFT01. Next base: position 1,499 of record JBKJJZ010000037.1, read on the forward strand.
CGCGAGCCACTTGACAAAGGGCGTGTCGACGACCGGATCAGTAGTAGGCATCGAGATCCATGCCCGAGTACAGGCTCGCTACCTGATCGGCATACCCGTTGAACATCAGGGTCGGGCGCCGGCCTGACTCGCCGATCCGTTGCTCGGTGGCCTGGCTCCAGCGCGGATGATCGTGACTGGGGTTCACGTTTGCGAAGAATCCGTACTCGGATGGCGCCGCCAGGTTCCACGTGGTAGGCGGCTGCATGGAAGTCAGCGTGATCTTGACGATGGACTTGATGCCCTTGAAGCCGTACTTCCAGGGTGTGACGAGACGAACGGGCGCACCGTCCTGAGGCGGCAGATCCTGGCCGTACAGTCCGGTGGCGAGCAATGTCAGTGGGTGCATCGCTTCATCAAGGCGCAGTCCTTCGACGTACGGCCACTCGAGTGCGCCGGTCTTCTGGCCCGGCATCCGCGCCGGGTCATGCAACGTCTCGAACGCCACATACTGCGCGTCAGCCGTCGGCTCGACCAGCGCGAGCAGCCTCGACAGCGAGTAGCCCGCCCACGGAATGACCATCGACCACGCTTCGACGCAGCGCATGCGGTAGACGCGCTCTTCGGGTGGGCTGATACGCCGGATGTCGTCCATGTCGAAGACGCGAGGCTTATGGACAAGGCCGCCCACGCTCACCTGCCATCCGGTCGTCTTGAAATCCGCGGCGGAGGCAGCGACCCCGTCCTTGTCGGTGGTGAATTCGTAGAAGTTGTTGTAGTTGAGAATCGACGGGCGCGGAGTGAGCCCCTCGTCCACCCAGAATCCGTTCGCGTGTGGAGCCGTAATGAGCCCCGCCAGCGCGGGCATCTCCGTCGTGTCCAGGGCCACTCGATTCAACTGGCGATACAGCAGTCCGGTGCCCGCCGCCGTCGCCGCGAGCAGGCCCGCGCGCAGGAACACGCGCCGATTGAGATAGGTCTTGTGAGGCGTGACTTCGCGGTCAGGATTCTTGTCGACCATTACCGCACCAGTGGGCTGAGCGTGATCTTCCATTCCACGGGAATGGTTTCCGGGCGGTAGCAGACCTTGTCGTCGCAGGCTTGATATTCCAGGTCCCCGCTGATCGTCAGGATCTCGCCGCGCGTGGCGCGAGCACGCATGTCGGCCGTCAGCGCCAACGTCACGTCCTGCGTCAGCGTAAACGCGGCCGAATACACCTGGACCGTCTCCTTGAGTGGTTCGTACCGGTAGGTGGTTGAGGCGGGAAACCGGACCGGGTGGGCCTTGAAGGCCGGGTCGGCCCTGAGCGTGAGCGCAATTGGGATGTAGCCCTTCTGGCCAGGCGCGTAGACGTGCATCTTCCGTCCGGGCATCACACGCACGGTGAGCGTGACGCGGTGTCCGACAGCCGCCACCGCGTCACTCGCGCTCAGCACAAACGCTGCCTGCCCGCCTGTGAGTGTGGTGGTCTGGCCGGGCGCGGCGGCTGACAACTGCGCCAGGATGCTGGTCGCACTGCGGCGCTCCTGATACGGCTGCTCAAAGGTGCGCGAGACGATCGTGCCTGCGCGATCCACTATGAATGTGCCGGGATGCGGTATTCCGGCTGTGCGGCCGGTCGCCTCGCGGTTGAGGATGCCCCAGGCGGTAATGGTTTTTGATCCTGCGTCGGACAACAGGGGGAAGGTAATCGAGTGTTTGCCGGCAAACGCCTTCAGCGTCTCGACCGGGTCATAACTGATCGCCACCAGGCCGTAGCCGGCGCGTGTGACATCCGTGAGGTGGCGTTGCAGCTCGACCAGCTGCGTGCGGCAGTACGGTCACCAGTCAGACGAGCGAAAGAACACCAGCATGGTGCCCTTCTTCCCGGCGACTGAGGCCAGGGTTTGCTCACGCCCGTTCTGGTCTGGCAACGCGAAGGCCACGGCCCGCTGCCCAACTTGCGGACCCAACGCGTCGACATCCACTGATTGAACCTGCTGGGCGGCCAGCAGCGTCCCCACGCCCGCCACCACGGTCAACGTTATTGCGGCAATTCCTCGCACGGTCACCCCCTGCCCAGTGTCTACGTTTTTAGCCGGTTCAAGGTTACTCCCACTCCCAGCGCGGTCATCGACAGGAGAGCGACCGGCAAGAAATGCCAATTGAACAGATGAGCGGCTCGCGTGATTGGGCAGATGAGTTCGGTACCCAGGACGCCAAAGGCCAGCGCGGATAACGCCGCCAGGCCCGCCGTCCACCCCCATTCGAGCGGCGCGGCGCGTTGCGCCAGCCCGATGAGAACCATCGCAGGGCCTGCGGCGATGCCGTACGTTTTCCACATACACGCGGCCACCGCGTGCTCGGTCATCAGTGACGATGCCAGATGACCTGCAGCCACCAACGGCAGAATAACGATGGCGCCCCACATCACGAGCCCGACGATCGGCAGCCACCTGGCCACGGGCGACCGCAACGCCCCAGGCACCGCCAGCGTCAACGTCACCCACGCGGCCGTCAAGGCGATGAGTGCAGCGAGAACATTGGCCGCGACAAACGCCGGGTCCGAAAGTGCCTCGGCCCAATTCGCGCGAATGCCTCGCCAGGCGACACCAATCGCCACGGCCAGCATTGCGCACAACATCCATCGCGCCATGCGCACGGCCGGCGCCGGCAGCGGCCGCACGGGCGTAGCCTGCGAGGCGAGCGTGACGATGAGACCTTCGTGACTCATGAGCGTTTCACTCCCAACAATTTCTTCAGGGCCTGATACCCCCGATGCGCCGTGACTTTGACCGCCGACTCCGACATGCCAAACCTGACAGCCAGCTCCTTGACGGACTCGTCACGCAATTTCAAACCTTCCACCACGTCGCGTTGCCGCTCGGGTAGCGCCGCCAGCGCCGCGCGCACCATCTCCATATCCACATCGCCGGCCCTGTCTACATGGTGCACGGGCGCCGGCTCGGGTAACTCATCGCGGCCCTGTTCTCGCGATGCGACGCGCCGCTCACGCCGATAGACGTCAACCACCCGGTGCGCGGCGATCGCGTAGAACCACGGCGCGAACGGACGCGACGCATCGTACGTGTGCCGCGCGCGATGCACGCTCAGTAATGTTTCCTGCACCACGTCTTCCACCCAGGGCACCGAGCCCGACTTGCCTCGCGCGTACCTGCGCGCCACTGAGGTCAGCATGCCCAGCAGTTCGGCATACGCGTGCGCGTCGCCGGCCTGAGCCTGGTGCATCAGTTGCGCGGACAGGGTTTCCTGCTCCTGGGTCACTTGCCGTCGAAGAGTACTACGACGCGTCTTCCGCGCGGGTTACGTGCGTCAAGTAACCACGCCGCTGTACCGGACGAAGAACCCTGCGAAGTCATGCGGCGCAAGTGCCGCTCGCTTCTGGAGATTGATACACATGCGCCTGATTCCCGCTCTTGCCACTGCCCTCGTGCTTACCGCTGCCGGCGCCACCGCCGCCGCGCAGGCCACCCAATCCATGCCCATGCCCATGCAGAAAAAGGACATGGCGATGGACACGATGATGAAGAACGACCTCAAACCGTTCACGAAAGAGGCCCACGCCAAAGCGATGGCCGAAGGGAAGACCACATTGGTGTTCTTTCACGCGCCCTGGTGTCCAGTGTGCAAGGCGCAGGAGCCGAAGATCCTCGCGCACCTCAATGGTGACGCCAGGCACGTGGTGGCGTTCCGGATCGACTACGACTCCAACATGGAACTGCGCAAGGAAATGAACGTGCAGAAACAATCGACGCTGATCCTCTACAGCGGCATGAAGGAAGTGGTGCGCCTGAGCTACAAGAGCGACGACAAGTCCGTGGACGAGTTTTTCTCCCACGCGACGATGATGATGAAGGCGCCGTCGATGGCGGCAGGCCGCTGAGCATGCTCGCGCTGGGCCTGAGTTTCATCGCCGGGCTGCTGACGGTGCTTTCGCCGTGCGTCCTGCCCGCGCTCCCGATGGTGATCGGGAG
>JBKJJZ010000081.1:0-5992 GCA_046597705.1 Vicinamibacterales bacterium
GACCGTTGTCGGTGACGCCGGGCGCCAGCAGCACGGCCGAGTTGAGGGTGCGGCCAATCGGCAGCAACTCGAGGTTGGAGGCCTTGTAGGTGCTGGCCACGGTGAGGTTCTGGGTGATCTCTGCCGAGCCCGCACTGGCACTGACTTTCACCGTCTCAGCGACACCGGCCACCTGCAGCGAAACGTCCGCCCGGCGGGTTTCGGCAATTACGACCGCGACTTTCTCAAGACGGGCAGACTGGAAACCAGGCAGGTCGTAACTGACATCGTAAATTCCTGGCGGCAGGAACGGGATGATGTAATCGCCATTCGCTGACGAGACGGTCGTGCGCACACCTTGCATGGCAGCGGACGCGGCGGTGACCGTCGCACCCGGCAGCGCGAGACCGTCCTGGTCTGTGACCTTGCCTTCGACGCTGCCCGTCGGGTTGCCTTGAGCGGACGCCAACCCGGCAAAGGCGAACATAATGAACGCGGCGATGACGATGCGATTGAATGCCAGCATGGCGTCAATCGTAACACCGCGATGGCGGCGCCAAGGGGGGCACGCGAGCCTGGTCGGGGCAGCTAACCCGAAAAACTTGTTCGGAAATGAATGGGCAAATTCGATGGCGTCCCCGACCCGTTTAACCCTGACAGGTGGGCGGCTACGCCGAGCTGCCTAGGAACGGCGGCACAGGGTGCAGTGTACATGCACCCCAAAGAGGCACGGCTGGGTGGAACGGACCCTGGAACTCTAGGCACTGCGAAACCAAGGGTTCAAAGTCCAGGAGATGGACTTTCGAACCCTTGGCACAAGCCTACTTAATCGCCACAATCACCATCTCCACCGGCTTGCCGCCGACATTCTTGGTTTCGTGTGGCACCCCGCGGCCAATGAACTGTGCGTCGCCGCGCGCCCAGGTCGTCTTCGCGGGTTTGCCGTCGATCGCCAGCGACAGCTGCGCAGGGCTGAGTGAGATCACGACCTGATCGAAGTCATGCTTCGTGCCGGCCGCTTCGGTGAAGGACGCCGCCGCCGTCGAGCGGTATGCCGTGGCGCGCGGGCCTTCGGCCAGCACTTTCATCGACATGTCCGGGCGGGACGCCGGCAGAGTCGCCTTGCCCGCCGCCGGGGTCTTGAATTCGACCAGGATTCCAGTGACCGGACCCGTTCCGATGTTCGAGGGGCTGTGCGTGCCGGCCGGGGCGTAGGTGGCCGACTCATTGGGCATGTCGCTATCCTCCGACTTGCCGTCCGGCGTGGCAAATCGAACTTTGGAGGCAGCGAGCGGAATCATGATGGAGTCCGGATGTTGATGCATTTTGCTGGCCGCGCCAGGGGCGTAACTGACCGACAGCACCCGCACGCTCGCGTTCTCTAACACCACTTTGTAGTGCGCTGGATCTACTTTCACTGGGTCCTGCGCGATCGCCGCGGTTGACCACAACACGACTAGCGACAAGACCGATAACGTCTTCAACTTTCTCATGGGGGACTCCTTCGGGGCGAAAGTATACCTCCGGTGGGTGTGCGCAAGGGAGAGGGACAAACTGCCAACGTGCCGTTTGTCCAACAAGACCGGACCTCTGTCGCCGTCCGCCGCTCCCCCGCCAACGCGCGTATGAAAAGAGCGTAAAAGTATTGGCGCCCCCGACGGGAATAGCTCCCTTCCGCGTGAGCGGCACAATGGGTGGCCGGGAGCTGAACTAACGCGGCCGCAGCACTGTAAACCTCGCTATACTCGGCGCATCCCGCTTTCCCCCGGCACCCGTCTCGGTCCGTATGAAATCCTGTCTGCGCTCGGCTTGGGCGGCATGGGCGAGGTCTATCGCGCCCACGATGCGAAGTTGAATCGCGACGTGGCTATCAAGGTGCTGCTGCCGGCGGTGGCCAACGACCCTGACCGCCTGGCGCGCTTCAGCCGCGAAGCCCAAGTGCTCGCGTCGCTCAATCACCCCAACATCGCGCACATTCACGGCATTGAAGAGTCCGCAGGCGTCACCGCGCTGGTGATGGAACTGGTCGAAGGCGAAGATCTCTCGCAACGGATTGCGCGAGGAGCCATTCCGCTCGACGAAGCACTCCCGATCGCACGACAGATCGCGGAGGCGCTCGAAGCCGCGCACGAGCAGGGCATCGTCCATCGTGATCTCAAGCCCGCCAATATCAAGGTGCGCGCGGACGGCACGGTCAAGGTGTTGGACTTCGGTCTCGCCAAGGCGATCGGCCCAACCGCCGGCTCGAGCGCGACTGCGATGAACTCGCCGACATTGTCGATTCACGCCACCGAGGCAGGACTTATCCTTGGGACGGCCGCCTACATGAGCCCCGAACAGGCGCGTGGACGGGCCGTGGATGCGCGCACCGACATCTGGGCTTTTGGGTGCGTGCTTTTCGAGATGCTGACCGGGCGCCGGCCCTTCGACGGCGAAACCGTTACCGACATCCTCGGCGCCATCGTCCACAAGGAGCCGGAGTGGGGCCTGTTGCCGGTGACCGTGCCCGAGTCACTGCGCCGGCTTCTCGACCGCTGCTTGGCAAAAGACCAGAAACAGCGGATTCATAACATCGCCGACGTGCGGTTGGAAATTCAGGATCTGCTCGCGCGCCCGAGCACCATCCGAGATCGAACGGGAGTTGCGGTCGCGACACCCGGACGTGCGGGCTTGACGCGGCGAGAAGGCGTGGCGTGGGCCTTGGCGATTGTCTTAATGGCGGCTGCGGTCAGCGCCTTTACCCTGCTGCGGATGAGGGGCGCATCGGACAGTGACAAGAATCCGACGTTGCGACTGTCGATGCTTCACACTGAAGGCGGCGAAGTCGGCATGCCAGCGATCTCGCCCGACGGCCGCCATGTGGCGTATTCCGCGCGTCGCGCCGACGGGATGCCGTTGATCTGGGTGCGCGACCTCGACCAATCGGCGCCCAAAGCCCTGCCCGGAACGGAAGGCGGCAACCGCCTGTTCTGGTCACCCGATTCAAAACGGTTGGGATTCGCCGTCGGTTCCGTGCTCAAGCACATCTCAGCCGACGGAGGGCCCGTACAGGAAGTGGCGCGCGGCGCGCGTGTCGGTGCCTCCTGGGCCGCGGGCGACGTCGTGATATACGCCAGCCTGAATGGCATTCAACGCGTCGGCGCGGCCGGAGGGCAAAGCGTTGCGGTCACGACGCTCCAGGGGCCGGACTGGGAACACCTGTGGCCCAGCATGCTCCCGGACGGCCGTCATTTTCTCTTCACAGCGAAGCACTGGGCCGGGCTCGCCGAGTCGGGAGCGCAAGGCATCTACCTCGGATCAATCGACAAGCCGTCAAGCGCACGTCAGCTGCTTCCCGAGTTGTCGAGCGCCGTCTACGTCCCGGATGGCTACATCATCTACGCCCGCGACGGCCAGTTAATGGCGGCGCCGTTCGACCTCGATGCCAAGAAGACTATGGGTGAGCCGATCGCGCTTGGCGAGGCCGTCGCCATGGAGGCCTCGTACTACGCGGCAGGACTGTCGGCGGCCGCCAACGGCACGCTGGCCATCCGCCCGCCACCAGCCCCAGTGGTGGCAGTCGCGTCGTTACAAGGCGGTGCCTTCGAAGCGGAGCTGACGCTCCTCAGGCGAGACGGCAGTGTGGCCTCGCGGTTTGGTGGCGTGCAAAAGTTCAGCTACTTCATGGGCCTGTCGCCCGACGGGAGGGCGGTCGTAGCACAAGTGCAGGATGCCCGCACCAGCTCCAGCGATATCTGGCGCTTCGATGTCGAGTCGGGAGCCCGCATGCCGCTCACCTCCATGCGCACGAACGGTGGCTACGTCGGGTCTCCCGTCTGGTCACCAGACGGCGCACGGCTGGCGTTTGCCTGTCAACCGCCGGGAATTCTCGACGACGTGTGCGTTCGCGAAATGCGGAGTGGCGTCGTGACGACCGCTATCGAGTCGAAGGCGATCTGGGAGCACCCGGATGCCTGGTCGGCCGACGGCCGCTACATGCTGGTGAAATATAACGAGTACGCGGAGTCGAGCGCGAACGAGTTGCGCGTCTGGTCGGCAACAACCAAGACACTTTCGCCGTTTATCAAGTCGGGTGGTCATGGCGTCTTCTCTCCGGATACGCGATTTGTTGCATTCACGTCGCCGGAGAACGGCCGCGACGAAGCGTATGTCACGGCCTTTCCAGAACGGGGGCAAACCTGGCCGCTCACCACCGATGGCGGGAATGTCCTCAGCTGGAGCGCGGACGGGCGTGAGATTCTTGTCGCGACGTTGAGCGGCCACATCGTGGCGTATCCCGTGTCCACGAGCGGCGGCACTTTCTCCGCCGGCGCCCCGCAGGTGCTGATCCGCAACGTCGGTTTCGACGCTCAATTCGCGCTGGCCACGCGGGACCACTCGCGCATCCTGATCCGCGTGCCGAAAGACGCTGACAAGGACCGGGGCGAAATCCGGCTCCTGTTTGGCTGGGCGAAAGGTCTGGGCGGACTCAAGCAGGGTCGACGCTGACGCTCAAGAATCCGAACACTGTCCCGGAGATCCTCCCGGTGCGCGACGCGGTCACGCTCAGCGGTGCGGTCGGCACGCTTCGCTTCAGGGTGGGCCATGGCTGCCGCGCCGAGAGATTCGTTCTCGACGACGGCCACGTGCAAAATCTCGCGTTCGTGCGGCTATCAGGATAAAGAAACCACGAAGAAGACGAAGATTAGCGGGTCTACTGTATGGAGTGGAGTCCCCGACGGGAATGGAGCGCACTAGGGCCGGCGTTCTGATGGCGAATCAATACCTCGCGGCGTAAACCGCTGTGACCGACGAGCGATCCAGTAGACTGTCGCCTCACATCCATCCCCTGTGGAGGCTGCATGGCCCTGTCGATTCCTGTTCCGGTTCTTCTGCTCCTGACATGCTTGCTCGCGCTGCCTACCAGCGCACGCGGCCAAGGCGGCACCATGCCTTCGTGCAGCACGCTGCTGCCCCCGGAGGCGATCGCCAAGGTAGTGGGTGAGCCGTTCAAGGACTTGGGCAGCGAGGTGTCGAGGCCTGGTGTGACGGACTGCGAGTGGGGGCTGCGGCTGGGAACGCCCACCTTCAAGACGCTGTCGGTGAGCTTCTACGACGCCGCCGCGCTGAAGGTGAGCCCTGGCTACGCCAGCGCCGACGAGTACTTCGAGTCGGTGGTGGCGAGCGTCGAAGGGCGTGCCAAAGTCACACGCGAGATGCTGCCCGGCGTCGGGGTGAAGTCGGCCTTCGTGCATACGCCGCCGCAGATGCTGGTGGCGGTACACCGCAAGGACGGCGTGGCACGCCTCGTCGGCATCAACTTCACGAAGGTTCAGATGATCGCGCTGGCGCGTGCCATCGCTGCACACCCCTGATCACGCGAAGAGGTCACCGCCGGCGGCCGCGTCGCGGAACGCCCGTTCCCCGATCCGCTTCGCCGCTGACGCTGCTCGTCATTGAATTCAGCGGGTTGGTGCTCGTGAAACGTTTTCGACCGGCATGGGTAAACTGTTTCCCTCTTCGACGGCTAGGGCCTCGAACCCGAAAAGCTGGCGCTGTTAAATCCGACTCCGATGCCGCGGCAATGGTGCAGATCGTGTCCGACTGCCAGATGTACGGTGCGCCACTTCCGCATCGGGCGCCCGAGGTCGGACGGGCAAACGTGACCGGACGCACCTCGAACGGACCATGCGCGCCCGCGTTGACGATTGGCGGTCACTGCTGGCTTTGAACGTGGTAAAGGCGCGGCCGATTGTGGAACTGCTGCTGGCCGATCGGATCGTGGTGACGCCGAAGATCGACGACGGAGTCCTGTGACGTGCAGATTCCGCTGGCGACCGGCGCGATCGTGGCGGGAATTGATTGCCCTAAAGGTGTGGCGTCCCCGACGGGATTCGAACCCGTGTTTTAGCCTTGAAAGGGCCACGTCCTAGGCCTCTGGACGACGGGGACGCGAGGGGAGAGAGACATCGATTGTAGCACACGACCCGAGCGGCATCCGCGTCAGGGGCGTGCTCGGGCAGGCGGATAGAAT
>JBKJJZ010000593.1:0-7642 GCA_046597705.1 Vicinamibacterales bacterium
GCGGCGCCGAGGGCGAGCAGTACGTAGGGCGTCACTGTAGCGGCGACGATGGCTGCCAATTTGGCGCCCGGACGCCCTACGTACTTGGCGCCCCTAAAGGGACGCCCTACGTACCGCCCTACGTACCGCCCTACGGACTGTCGGAGGTGCCGTACGTAGGGCGTCGCTTTAGCGGCGCCGAGGGGCGCCGATTCGTTTACGCGAATCATTTGCGCACCGGCGTCCCAATCATGACTTCGGTCGACTTGATAATCGCGAACGCGTCGTCTCCGCGGCGCAGTTTCAGTGCGCGGACGGCGTCGGCGGTGATGACGGCGGTGAGGCTTTGATCGCCGACGCGGAGTCGGACCTGCGCGAGCAGGCCGTCGATGCGCACCTCATCGATGAATCCGTGGAGGCGGTTTCGCGCGCTGAGGCCGCCGATGCTCTCGTCGGGCGGGACCTTCGCGCGTCTTCGGCCCTCGGGCTGTCGTCGCGCCAGGAGGCGATCGATTTCGGCCTCGGACACGCGGTAGTGACCGCCCTCGGTTCGAGTGGTCCGCACCGTCCCGGTGTGAATCCAGCGCTTGACCGTGGAGTAACCCACGCCCAGCCGAGCGGCGGCCGTCCTGACTGTGAGCAGTGCCATGGGTGGATCATAGCCGGTGATTCGGCTCAAATCCACTCACAGAATCATTTTATATCAGTCCATTTGGCTACGCTTTACCGGCGAGGGCAAGTAGCGAGCGTTTAGCGAAGGTTGGCGGAGAGGGTGGGATTCGAACCTAATCGAGTCCTTTAGATTCTGTAACTTACAGATTCCACATTGCCGCCGTTGCCGTGAATGCCGCAATGCCGTGGCCCATTGCACGCTGGCAGCCAGTCTAAGAACGCGCGAAGGAGTCAACGGCGTGGGGCGGAGCAACGGGGCCAAACCCGGGCGGGCGGTTTCAAACCCGTCCCCAAGGTCGGATCAAGCTCACAGAGCATCTCCAACACGAGCGCTCAGACGCCGCGCAGCACTAGTCTTGTGGCAACGCGGCGGTGGGCTTGAAAACGACAATAACTACAGCCACCGCGATGAGCGCAAGGGTGGCGAAGGCGGGCTGCCACCAGTTCAAGTACGTGAACCATCCCGGTGAACCTGCTGCGAACACGATGAACGCTGTGGCCGACATCCACACCTGCCCCGTCCGGACTTTCCGGACCTTCAGAAATACAATTGTTGCAATGACGAAAAAGACGAGAACGCCAAGCAGCAAAGCTTCGATTAGCTGCTGACCCAGGTTCGTCATTCCGACGATCACGTTGGTCGCCATGAGGTAAATGCCCAACAGCGGCGCCGGGATAAACTTCAAGAGCTTGCTGTAGAGATCATCGGCGGTGACTTGAGGCCGCTTGCCTACGTCAGTCTTTTTGTCTGGGTTTGCAATATCCTCGGCCGACGCGGTTGTGGTCTTAACAGCGTCGGCGCTCTTGACCGCGTCCTCTTCAGTTATGTAGTTGAGATTCATACTGGCCCCTTCCTTATATTCGAATCACCGCAACTCTCGCCCAACAGACTCTAGGTTCAATCTCATTAAGGCTCGGATGGGTTTCAAAGCGCTCCTGCCCGTCCCGCGACGCCCTGCGGAGGGTACGCTCTCTCTTGCACCCAAGTCGGACTGAGCCGCGCACTCAGTTCAGAAACTTGAACAATCCACCTATGAAGACGACTGCGGTCACTTCCTTGGTATCCGAGCGCCAGCCGAGCCTCACGCCGCCTGTTGGGTTCGTCGTGGCTGATGTCGTCAGGAAGTAGACGGGCACTTCCACGCCCCAGACGTTTTTATCGTCTTGGTTTTTCTTGAAGTCATACGTGACGCTCGGTGACATCGCGAACTTGTTCGAGACGAGACGGCGAAGCTCGGCCGTGATGGCTGAGGTGGTTTTGGGCGTCGGGGCTCCAACGATGAGAGTGTCGCACCTGGTCGCGCCGCCCTCGGCGGTAATACCTGCCATCGGCCGGCAAATCTGCGTGGCCGGCCCCGCGGCAACGGAAGATTCGGCATATGAGTAGCTCGCCAGAAAGAAGCCCACGCCCTGCTTGAAAAATCCGGCGCGGCCCGAAAACCCCCACTCGAGACGGTTCTCGGTCCCGGCCTCCAGTGTCGCTTGACGCACGAACCTGTGCGATGTCTGACCTGCAGTTCCGTCGAACCCAATCATCCAGGGGACTGCGTACAGGTGGGACAGGAACTCGTACTGCGCGCGGTCGGCCGGGTTTGTAATCGCGGTCACTCGGCAGGCTGGCATGCGCTTGGCTCTGTCGAAGTCCGCCTGAGTGAAAGTTCCTGAGCTGGTTTCCGGCAGTCCCAACTTCAGGCGTGTGCATAGTGCCGTAAGATCCCTCTGCTCGACCGGATTCGGAGAGCGCCAGAACATTCGGCTCATACTGAGCTTTCCTTTTGCTCCCGAGCTGAGTCCAGTGAGTGAAAGCGGCGCGGCTTCGCCCGACGAACCCACGGGGCCGCTGAATGACAGCTGCACCTGACGCTTGCCGGTTTTCCATCCGAATGAGGCAGTGCCGACCTTGTCTTTGATCGAAGCGTCGAGGATCGCCTGGGCGAAAGTGACTTTCTGTTCGGCACCCGCACTGGCTCCCGGAAGGGCGGCGAGGCTCAAGTTGGCCGGAGCCGCAGCAGTTTCGACGCCCTTCTGAGCCGTCGACTTTTCTCCAGGAACACTCTGGGCCGAAGCGACGCCCGGCGTGCACATCAACAGCAGAATCGCGACGGTTCGCTTCATCACGACACCTTAATCAGGACCGTCCCAGCGTCCGGCGCCGTACCGGCAATCGGATGGCTCACCTCGGCGCCGTCAACCGCAACGTTGAAATTACCAACGCCCTGCGCCCGGTAGTGTAGGGGATAAATACCGGCGGGAAGGTTGAGCGTGCAGGGAACAGCGTCGTTCTGCCCAGCGGTCGTGATGTCCACGACGACGTTGGGGTTGTCTTTTGTGAACGAAACCGCCTTCAGTGCACTCGCCGCCGCGGCGGTGACATTGAGGCTGGACAGGATCCACGCCGACATTTGAGAGAAGGACAGCGTCAATGCCTTCTTCTCCGCTGCGACCTGCGCTTGCTTCGTCAGTTTCGGTTTTAGTGCCTTGCTGTTCGTAGACTTGGCTTTCTTCGCCTTCTGCTTGCTCATGAATCCTCCAGGGTTGCGTTCAGCGTCGCCTTGATAGACGGACAGAAACTTGGACTTCCCTGGCTTCCCTGTCAAGTCACGCATAACGGCCTACAGGTGGCGAAGCCAACCGTAGCTGCGATGCGCCTTCGTCAAGCGCTCACTTAGTGAGCGGCTGCGGCGCACAGGGCTACGCGAGCGTTTTAGCGAAGGTTGGCGGAGAGGGTGGGACTCGGAGCCTTCCGTCTCCTCTAGAATCTGTAACTTACAGAAACCACGTTGCCTCGATTGCCATGAATGCCAGCGATACCGTGGCGCCTTGCACGCTATTGCGCGCTGGCAAATCGCGTCCGACACTCCGTCTCGGCTGGATGCCAGGGTCTGCTCACGGCCACTGCTGAGCGCCGTGCAGGATGCGGACGATGAAGATCGCATCACCGCGCACGGCATAGACCACGATGTACGGCAAGGGCGACATGACGAGTTCTCGTGTGCCCTCCTTCCTTCCGAGCCTGCCGCGGTTCGGGAACGTCAGCAACGTGGCGGGTGCATCGTACAGGGCGCGCACGAGGCGCGCCGCGTGGTCCGGTGTTTGCTCGAAGAGGTAGTCCGCGATCGATTCGAGATCCGCGGCTGCCTCTTGGGTCCACCGGAGTTGCATCAGCGACGGGACTGATGTCCGGCCAGCTTCTGCTCCAGGCGGGTGCCGACGGCGTCGTGCGTCAGTACCTGCCCGGCGTCGATCTGGGCGAGCCCCTTCTCGACTTCGCGGATGAACCATTCGTCGTAATCGACGGCTCGCTCGATCGCTTCACGCGCCAGCGTCTCCGCCGGAACACCGCGACGGCCAGCCGCAAGCGTGAGCTTGCTTTCGAGATCTCGAGGCAGGTTCACTTCCATTCAGGCAGTGTACAGCGGGGCTCGCTGGAGTCAACTCCAGGTCACCAGACGTGACTGGAGAGCGAGCCGTGGCGCTTTGCACGCTATTGCACGCGGGTTGAAGGGTCTCAAGAGAGCGTGGAGGCGATTCCCGGCTTCCGACGAATCGTCCGTCAGGTTTCGCCCGCAATCTACGTTCATCTAAACAGAAGCCTCGCGCCGAGCAGCCGGAGGTGTGAATGGCGGAGAGGGTGGGATTCGAACCCACGTGCCGGTTGCCCGACAAATCGCTTTCGAGGCGATCCCGTTACGACCACTTCGGTACCTCTCCGCAGAGGGGTGGACGGCTCAACAGGATCTCATACTGCCTGACAAATCAGCAACCTGACGCCATGCGGCGGCCCTGACGCTATGCGGCGCCCCTGAAGGGACGCCCTACGTACACCGGCTGAAGGTGATGCCCTCCAGGCGGCTAGAGGCCTCGTCTGAATCGCATTGGGAGCGCCTGCCAAAGACGCGTCGATTCAACCTGTTCGTGTGTGAGCCAGGTCCGGCCGGCGGAGGTGAGTTCGAACAGACGTTTCGAGCGACCGCCCTGCACGGCCATCGGTTCAGAAGGCCCGGTTCGAAGCAATCCGCCTCGCTGGAGCCGTTCGAGCGCGGCATACACAGCCGCCATCGAGACGGGTTTGCCCAGAAAGCCTTCGAGGTCGTCATGAATGGTGACCCCGTAGGCGTCGTTCTCGAGGCGAACGACGGCAATGAGCGCGGCGATTTCAACACGAGTGAGCGACTTCATGGGTCCTGCGATTCAGCATATCTTCCAGTCACTGGAAGATATGTAAAAAGCGAGGCCATGGGTGGCGGCTGGGCCGGACAGCCGGCCCGGGGGCCCCACGAAGGCACCCCTGAAGGGACGCCCTCCGTGGTGTCTAAAGGGACGCCCTGCGTTCGCGGAAGAACGCCTGCAGCACTTCGCGGCAGTCGGCGGCGAGGACGCCCGAGACCACCGTGATGCGATGGTTGAGCGAGGGGTGTTCGTGCGCGCGCTGAGTGGACTCCATCGCGCCGGACTTCGGCTCGGTGGTGCCATACACCACGCGATCGACGCGCGCGTGCATGAATGCGCCCACGCACATCACGCAGGGCTCAAGCGTGACGTATAACGTGCAGCCCGGGAGGCGGTAGTTGCCCACACGCGCGGCTGCGTCCCGCAAGGCGGTGATCTCCGCGTGTGCCGTGGGATCGTGCGCGCCGACGGGACCATTGCGGCCGCGCCCGATGATCTCGCCTTCACGAACGATGACCGCGCCCACGGGCACTTCGCCGGCCGCTGCCGCCTCACGCGCCAGGGCGAGAGCTTCGCGCATCCAGATATCGTGCAACGCTATTTTCGGAACGACACCATGATCCGGAACGTGACGCCGCCCAGATCGTTCTCGCCGAACGCCTCCATCGCGCCGCCTGGGTTCTTGACCGACGCTTTGCGCCAGCCGGCCTCCGCTCCCGCCGTGACGGACTTCCACACCGGCACTTCCACGCCGCCGAAGATCGCAAAGCCGTTATAGGTTTCGTTGACGCCGTCACTCGATCCATCGCCCTTTGACTCCTCGCGATACTTGAGGAACAGCGCGCCTCCACCGGCGTACGGCACAATGCCCCGCGAACCGATCGGCTTGAAGCGCCAGCCGATCGCGGCTTCAATGGGCGTCATCGTGACATCAAGGGGAATGCCGAGCGGAAACACGACGTCGTTCAACACGAACACGCGTTCACCACTCGCGGTCAACCGCGAAACCGCGGCACGCACGAACAGGCCGCGCCACACGTTCTGCACTTCCAGCCCGCCACCCAGGCCTTTGAGCATGCTCGAACCGGTCACGGCATCGAACGAGTCTTTCGCCGTCATGACCTGCCCCTCGAAGTGCACGAACAGGCGGCCCCGCAAGTCCGAGTCCGATGCGGTCTGCGCCCAAGCCGGCGAGGCCGAGATCAGGCCCGCGAAACACAACCCCACGACCAGTCGCGACATCATCACCTCACCACCCCGAAGCCCCGAAGCGCGGTGCGCGGTTGAATCAACCCCGCACCAAAGTTGTTGTCCCGGCCGGCCGCGCCCAGGTCTTTCGCGGTGGCGGCAATCAGCGCCTCAATGGCCGCCGGCGTCTTGACGCCCTGGCTCATGAGCAGCGCCGCCATGCCCGCCACGTGCGGCGACGCCATCGATGTGCCCTGCTCTCCCACGTCTGAATAGCGGTCGAACCTCGGCAGGATCACGGCCGCCGGGTCGTAGTCGGGGAAGAAGATGCCCACCTGATAGATCAAGCCGTCGAATTGAGCGGCACGGAAATCACCACCGGGAGCGGCGATCTCCACGAACGCCCCGGAGGTGGAGTAATACGCGCGCTGCTCGCCCCGGCCCACGGCGCCCACCGACATCGCGCCTTTCACCTGAGGCGCATACGACGCGGGATACGTGGTGGGATTGCCCTCTTCGAATTCATTGCCGGCCGAGACCGCCACAAACACGCCGCGGCTGGTGGCGTAGTTCAACCCATCCAGGTCCGCAGGCGACGCTGACGTGCCGCCCAGGCTCATGTTGATCACCTTCGCGCCGTTATCGACGGCGTATTGCACGGCCGCAAGAATCGCCGATGTGGGACAGCCTCCGGAACTGAGCGACGGATACCCCGGGACCCCGGATTCGGCCCGCGCAATCTGCACATCCCAGAAAGAAAGGCACACCTTGAGCGGCATGATCTTGGCGTTAAACGCCATCCCCGCGTATCCGAGATTGTTGTTGGTAGTCTGCCCAACCGTGGCCGACACATGCGTGCCGTGGCCGTCCACATCGATCACGGGCCCGTTCCAGAAGACGAAGTCGCGGCCGGTCGCGATGCGCGACGCATCGACATCGGGACTAATCCCAAACCGCATCTGCGCCGTCACGATCGCACTGCCGTTCCACGTCTTGAATGGATAGATTGCGTTCACGGTGGTCATTCCCGTGTCGATCACCGCCACCGTCACACCGGCGCCTCCGGCGTTCACGTCCCATGCGCGCGGCATGTCGAGCAGGGACATGTTCCACTGCCGCGCTGCGAACTGCGTGTCGTTGGGAATCGACGACGGCTTGCGCAACCAGTTGGGCTGCGCGTATTCCACTTCCGGCTGGCGCGACAGGCTGGCCGCCATCGCGATGGAGTCAGGATCTTCGGGCACCGAGAGCCGCGCGGTGCGCTCGGCAATCCACTGCATGCGGTCGGGCAACGGTCGCGACCGCAATGCGCTGAGCGCGCGCGTCTGCTGGCCCACCGACACGCCGGGCCGGAACTTCACGATGACCTCGCCCGGCAAGTAGTTCAGGTCTCGCACGGCCGCCAGTTCGAAGGCCGCCAGTTGGGCCGGCGTCACCAGGAATTGCGGCGGCGGCGCCTGCTGCGCGCTCACGGGAGCGCCCTGCAGTGACAGGAATCCAGCCAGCGTACACACACCGGCCAACAACATGAGGCGTGAAGCGTTGCGGGGCATTTGTGGTGACTATAGCAATTTGGCGCCCCTGAAGGGACGCCCTACGGACTGGTCCCGCGTACGTAGGGCGTCCCTTCAGG
>JBKJJZ010000004.1:0-2962 GCA_046597705.1 Vicinamibacterales bacterium
GACGCCGCACGTTCGAGCCGTCGGCGTTCATTACGTAGACGTCGAAGTTGCCGTCGGGTGTGTGTGATTCAAATGCGATCTGCCGAGGGGTATCCGGCGTGGTCGCCTGACGGACGGCAGATCGCATGTGAATCACACACACCCGACGGCAACTTCGACGTCTACGTAATGAACGCCGACGGCTCGAACGTGCGGCGTCTGACGCGTGAGCCCAGGCGTGACGTGGGGCCCGCCTGGTCGCCAGACGGCCTCAAGATCGCCTTCATGTCGGATCGCGCGGGTAAGGAATTCAACCTCTATTGGATGAACGCCGATGGTTCGGGCGTGGAGCAATTGACCTCCGGCGAAACGGACTGGTTCCCGCAGTTTTCTCCCGACGGAAAACACATTGCTTTCCACCGGTGGGACGACGTGCATGTGCTCGATCTGGAGGGACGCCGCCCGGTGAGGCTCACGACCGCCCCGGATAACGGGATGTACCCGACGTGGTCGCCCGATGGCACCCGCATCGCGTTCATGAGCTGGCGTGGTGGACCCGCCGCGATTTACACGATGAATGCCGACGGAACCAACCAGCGACCGTTGGTGCGCATGACGACGGGTTCGGCAATCGATCCGCGATGGTCCCCGGATGGAACCACCATCGTCTTCGTCCACGTGCCTGAGGAGGCCGTTTCGGAAGCCCAGGCGGCCAGCCAGAGCCGGGTTTTGTACACGGTGGAGGTAGCGACCGGGGCGATACGGCCCCTCAGTTCCCCGAAATGAGACTGGTCGCATTTTAGTGATAGGATCGGGCTACGTCGATGGTGACCACCGCGCCCGCCGCCCCAATAAAACTGAGCGAACTCGCTGTTGGCGCCTTGGCCCGGCTTCACGAAGCCCGGCTGGACCCCGAGGCGTGTCACCAGCTTCGATCCCTGGGCCTGACGGATTCCTGCAAGCTCATGCTCTGCAAGAAGGGCGAGCCCTGCATCGTCCAGGTGCGTTCGACACGAATCGGCATTTCCCGCGCGGTGGCCCGCCACATCTTTGTGGTGCCGCTCTCGTCCGGCCCGGATTGAAATGAACGCGTCCTCGGTGGCGCTGCTCGGGAATCCCAACACCGGCAAGACCACACTTTTCAATCGTCTCTGCGGCGCCCGCGCCAAAACCTCGAACTTTCCGGGCACTACGACCGCGATGCGTGTGGGCCGCAGCCAACTGGCCGACTGTGCGATCGATGTCATCGATCTGCCAGGGTTGTACTCCCTTCAAGGCGCCTCGCCCGAAGCGGCGATCGTTCGCGATGTGCTTCGCGGCCAGCCCAGCGAGCGGCCCGGCGGCGTCATTGCGCTCGTCGATGCCGCGAACCTCGTGCGCAATCTCGTGCTGGTGGGCGAACTGCTGACGTTCGACGAGCCGGTCATCGTAGTCCTCAACATGATCGACCTGGCCGAACGGACCGGTCTTCGGCTCGATGTGAAGGCGTTGTCGCGCCGGCTTGGCGTGCCCGTCCTGCCGATGGTGGCATCGAAGGGCACGGGGCTCGAGGCGCTCCGCGTAGAACTGCAGAGGTTCGCGTCACAAGGTGCGGCCCAGGTTCGTCCTTCGGATTTGCCGGCCGCCGGGGCCAGCGTTGAGCAATTTGCCGCGTGGGCAGACGACGTGCTGTCGGACGCGTATCCGGGTGGTGCGCCGGCCGCCGCGCTTGACGCGCGAGTTGAACGCATCGATCGCGTACTGACACACCCACTGACCGGCACCCTCGTCTTCGTGGTTGTGATGGCCGCGCTGTTCTGGACGCTGTTTTCGCTGGCAGCGGTGCCCATGGATCTCATTGACCTCACGTTCGCGCATCTGGGCAACGCGGTCAGTGCGGTCCTGCCGTCGGGGCCTTTGCGCGACTTGCTCATCGACGGCGTCATTGGCGGCATCGCGGGAACCGTGGTGTTCCTGCCGCAGATCTGTCTGCTGTTCTTTCTGATCAGCCTGCTCGAGGACACGGGATATCTAGCGCGCGCCGCATTCGTCAACGATCGGATGTTCCGCCGCTTCGGCTTGCCGGGGCAGGCGTTCGTGCCCCTGCTGACGGCCCATGCCTGCGCGTTGCCGGCGATCATGAGCACCCGGCTCATTCCGGATCGCCGCGATCGCCTGGCCACCATTCTGGTGGCGCCGTTCATGAGCTGTTCCGCGCGACTTCCGGTGTACGTGTTGCTCACGGGGTTGCTGTTCAAGGACAATCCGCAGTGGGCCGGCCCGGCGTTTGCGGGCTGCTACATGCTTGGGTCGGCGGCGGCATTTTTCACGGCATGGCTCTTCGGCAAGACCGGGCTGAAGGGCTCACCACGGCCAATGGTCCTGGAACTGCCAACCTTCAAGCAGCCGTCGATCAGGAACGCGCTGCTGACCGCGAAGGATCAGGGACAGGCGTTCCTTCAGACGGCAGGCACGGTGATCGTCGCCATCTGCGTCGTGATGTGGTGGCTCAGTGCCTATCCCAGAGTCGCGGTGCCTGTTGAGGCCACAGCGCTCAGGGCGCAGGCGGCGAATACGGGCGTCGCGCCGGATGCGGCACAAGCGATGCTCGTCAGGGCCGACGTGGTTCAAGGCAAGGCCGAGCAAGCCGGCAGTTTCGCCGGCATCATCGGTCGGACGATTCAACCCGTCTTTCAGCCTCTTGGTTATGACTGGCAGCTCACCGTCGGCATCATGACCAGCTTCCTGGCGCGTGAGGTCTTCGTGTCCACGATGTCGGTCATCGTCGGGGGCGGGGCAGAGGCCGAACCCGATGAGGGCGTTCGCGACCGCATCCGAAACATGACCCGGGACGATGGCACGCTGGTGTTTACGCGGGCCACGGCCGCCAGTGCGCTGGTGTTTTTTGTGCTGGCGATGCAGTGCCTGCCCACCCTGGCAGTCACCCGACATATAGCTCAATTGGATCATCGCGTACTTCACGCGGCCCGTTTCCTTTCGGGTG
>JBKJJZ010000105.1:0-3431 GCA_046597705.1 Vicinamibacterales bacterium
CCGAGTGTGGCCAGCCTCTTTGCAGGCAACCCCGCGGATCCCGATGCCTGGACGCAGACGATCAAACGGGTCCAGGGCTCGCCGCGCGACCGCGCGGGCATAAGCCGCGTGGTGGCCGCGCAACTGGAACGGCGCAACGCTCCGGCGCACGCCCGTTCAGCGGCCACGCGACTTGGTGATGCTTCAACCGTCGCCATTGTCACGGGGCAGCAAGCGGGACTGTTCGGCGGCCCGCTCTACACATTACTCAAAGCGGTCACGGCCATCCGGCTCGCTCGCAAGGTTTCAGCCGCCCATGGCATCGCGGCCATCCCCGTCTTCTGGGTGGAGGCCGAAGATCACGATTGGGACGAAGTGCGAACCGCGCGCGTTCTTGACGGCGACCTCACGCTGCGCGAAATCACGCTCGACAACCTCGAGGGCGCGGGCCACCAACCCGTGGCCTCACTCGTGCTCGACGACGGAATCGGTGATGCGCTCGGCGCGCTGGAAGCCGCTCTTTCAGAAACCGAATTCACGGCGGAACTGATGGCTCGGCTCCGCACGCACTATCGCCCGGGGCAGCGGATGGGCACCGCCTTTGCCTCTTGGCTCGACGATTTGCTGGGCCGATACGGGCTGGTCGTCTTTGAAGCGGCTGACCCGGCGGCAAAGCCGCTTGTGGCGTCGCTCTTTACGCGGGAGCTGGACGCGCCGTGCCGCACCGCCCAGTTTGCCAAACAGACAGGCGAGGCCATGCGCGCCCTTGGGCACGACCCTCAGGTTCAGCCCGGCGACGATAGCGTGGCGTTGTTTTATCTGGGCGAGAGTTCCCGCCACGCCATCAAGCGGCGAGACGATGGGTATGCTCTGGGAGACACGGTGCGCCCTCAGGCAGAAGTGCGAACGGAAGCCCTCGAGCATCCCGAGCGGTTCAGCCCCAATGTGTTGTTGAGGCCCGTCGTGCAGGATCGCCTCTTTCCGACGATTTGTTACGTGGCGGGTCCCAGCGAACTGGCGTATCAAGCGCAACTTGGCGCTATCTACCAGGACTTCGGAGTTGAAGTCCCGCTGCTCTACCCCCGCGCGAACGCCACGTTGCTCGACGCGGCCGCCGTGCGGTTTCTCGAGAAGTACGACTTGCCGTTCGAGGCGCTGCAGCCCCACGACGAGTCAGGCCTCAACCGCTTGCTCGAAAGCCAGCTGCCCCCCGGCATCGAAGCGGCCATGCAGGCCGCGGCGGAAGAAATCCGGACGCGCCTTGATGTGCTCAAAGCCGCTTTGCCGGCGATCGATCCCACGCTCGTTGGAGCCGCAGACACCACACTCGACAGGATGCAGGAAACGTTGAAGACCCTGCACAACAAGATCATCCAGGCCAGCAAGCGCAAGGACGAGACGCTGCGCCGCCAGTACACGCGCACACAGGCGCTGGCCTTTCCCGAAGGCCATCCGCAGGAACGAATCGTGGACCTCGCGTTTTTCCTGAACCGCTACGGCCAAGCCCTGTGCGACCGCCTTCTCGAGGGACTGCCGCTCGAGATGGGACAGCACTACGTGGTCGTGCTCTGAAGAGCTGCTCCACGACCTGTCATTTACGATTTGTTGATTGACTATTTATTATTTGAAACCGTTCCCGACGAGCAGGCTTTCAAATCGTAAATAATAAATCCACAAATAATAAATTGGACCGTCGGCTCCCCTACCCCATCGCCACGGTCGCGGCCTTCAGCGCGGACTCAGCGCTCAGAAGGCGGCTCCTGGCGGCCGCGATCCAGGCGGTGTCTTCCGCCAGCAAGCCGCGAGAGGCGGCGATCGCCAGCGCGGTAATCTCTGGCGCAGGGCCGCCATGAGTCCGGCGCACCTCGACAAAATGCTCCGGGCTCAACAGCGTCGCCAGCTCATCATCGGTGTATTCGATCGCGCTGCCGGTGACCTCTTGTGAAATCTGCGCCACCAGCTGGGCCGCTGACAACTCGGGGTGCGCGTGCGCGCCGCGGACCAGGCGCGCGGCAATCGTGTGACCTGACTTGAATGGCAACGCGTGATCGCGCGCCAGCGTATCGGCCAGTTCCGTGACCGAGATCCAGTTCTCCGTAGCGCGCTGTCGCATCTTCGCGACGTCGAAGTCAGCGCCTTCGAGCGCAAATGCCACCAGCGAGACGGCGCGAATGGCATCCTTGAACGCCGTAGCCACGAGCGGCTGCAGATCGTCTTCAGTGTCAACGATGTCGCCGAACGGCGTGTTGTGCACGGCCACTGGAATCGCGCCGGTTTGCGCGAACGCTTTCGACGCCAGTGCGCGCGCGTGTTCCAGCGCCACCGGATTCCGCTTCTGCGGCATGATGCTGCTCACTTGCACGAACGCATCGGTCAGCCGCAAGTAACCCACTTCCATCGTGCACCACAACAACAGGTCCTGGACGAGTCGGCCCACGCCAACGAGCGTCACACCGGCCGCCGCTGCGGCCTCCAGCAAATAGTCCACCGTGGCGATGCTGCCGTAGGTGTTACCGGTTGTGCCGTCGAACCCGAGCAAACGGCTGGTGCGATCGCGGTCGATCGGGAAGCCCGTGCCGGTGATCGCGCAGGCGCCAAGCGGATTGACGTTGACCGAGGCGTAGGCGGCCTTCAGGCGCACGGTGTCGCGCTCAAGTTGTTCGATGGCGCCAAGCAGATAGTGCGCCACCGTGGACGGCTGGGCCGGCTGGGTATGTGTGTGCGCTGGAAACACCGTGTGGCGATGCCGATCCGCCACATTGACCAGCGACTGTCGCAACAACACCGTGGCCTGCAACAGTCCCAGGACGAACTCGCGGATCTTCATCCGATACATCGTCATGTCGATGTCATTGCGGCTGCGGGCGGTGTGCAACCGCCCGGCCACCGCATCGCCGCAGGCGTCCACCACCTGCCGCTCGAGATAGAAAAACAGATCCTCGCAGGACCCGTCATAGACGCTCTTGCGCACCTCGTCCAGGTTGATGGCGTCGAGCGCCCTCCTGATTGATCGTGCGTCGCTCGTGCTGACGATCCCCGTGTCGTGGAGCATCACCAGGTGCGCGTAGTGAATGGACATGAGAGGGTCGAGGAAGAGTGTCTTGGCGTCCTCGAAGTTCTCGTTGAGCACAATCCGAACGTAGTCAGGGGAAAAGGGCATAACGTCCTATCTGGTGCCCGTGCGACCCACCGCACGGGACGGAAACGAAGCGGCGCCGAGCCAGGCCGCCAGGCGGCCTTCCGCGGATTCCATCGCCGCGTGCAAAGCGCCCACCAGCTGCGCGTCCTCGCCCAGCGACGAGAGCTCCATCGCCGGCAGATTCGGCACGATGCGCGAAACGACGCGGCGAATGGGTTCGATCAGGACTTCGCGGTCATGACCCCAATCGCCGCCAAAGACGATGAGTGCCGGGTCGAGAACGGCCACGATGTTCGCGACCGCGGTGCCCAGG
>JBKJJZ010000132.1:0-10310 GCA_046597705.1 Vicinamibacterales bacterium
AGCGCCTGTTGTCCGTCACCTGGGGTCAGAGTCAGCGTCACCGCGAATGGCAGGTAGCGC
This sequence comes from Vicinamibacterales bacterium, assembly GCA_046597705.1. GTDB lineage: Bacteria > Acidobacteriota > Vicinamibacteria > Vicinamibacterales > SCN-69-37 > SYFT01. The sequence continues at coordinate 61 of JBKJJZ010000132.1, forward strand.
TTCGCAACTACGCGCTCGAGCGCCTGGCGATGTTCGCCGGGTTCGCCAACGATCACAATCTGTGACGACCGCGCGTGCCATGCCGCGACGTTCGAAACCATGAGCGGCATCACGCGCGCGACGCGACCCAACTCGGTCCCGTATCGTTCGAGCGAGCGTTGCGCCATCTGCGCGAACGTGCTCTCGTCTGTCAGATGCGCCAACGTCAGGAGATTGCGCACCGTGACTGACGCGGCCGCGGGTTCCGCGCCGTCGTAGTCTTCCTTGAGGCGCAACAGAACTGTCGAATCCTCTCCGGTGGTGCTGAACCAGCCTCCGTCCGATGGATCCCGGAACCTGTCGCTCTGCACTTCGGTCAACACCAGCGCCCAATCGAGCCACTCGGGATCCGAAGTCGCCTGAAACAGTTCGATCAAGCCGAAGGCAAGGCACGCGTAGTCCTCGCAGAAGCCTTCGACGGCCGCTTCTCCATCCCGGAATCTGCGGAGCAGCACCCGATCGGACTGCCGCCACAAGGTGCGGCGAACACTTCGCGCAGCGCCGATGGCGATGTCACGCCAGGCGTCCCGTCGAGGACTGTCAACGAGCACGCGTGCCGCTCGCGCGAACGCCGCAATCATCAGCCCGTTCCACGCCGTGATGACCTTGTCATCCCGGTGGGGGCGCGGCCGTTCTGCCTGCGCCTCGTACAAGCGCTCGCGCATCTCGCCCAGAACGGCAAGCACCTCTTCGGGTGTGCGGCTGGTGCGCGCAGCAATCTCATCCACCGACTGGGCGACGTACGGGATGTTCAATCCACGGAACTCGCCTTGGGGATCGGAGGGCGCATTGCCGCCATCCTCGATGCCGAGCCGGCGGCGGACGACCGGTGCATCATCGCCGAAGAGCCGGTCGATCTCCGCCGCAGCAAACACGTAGAAGGCGCCCTCCCGCTTTTCCGGACCGCCCCCCGGCACCAGCGAGTCCGCGTCCTCAGCCGAATAGAACGCACTGTCGGGCGCGCTCAGGTCGTGACGGACGTAGTCCAGCGTGTCCTCCGCCACGTCGGCATAAAACGATTCGCCGCTCGCTTGCGCTGCCCCGAGGTACGCCAGCACGAGTTGCGCCTGGTCGTACAGCATCTTCTCGAAGTGCGGCACGCGCCATTCGGCATCCACGGAATAACGATGGAAGCCGCCGCCCAGATGATCGTGAATGCCGCCGAGCGCCATCGCCCGAAGCGTATCGAGCGTCATTTGTCGCGCTTCGTGCTGATGCGTCAGCGCCCACGCGTCGAGCAGAAACATCAGCTCCGAAGGCCTGGGAAACTTGGGCGCGCCGCCAAAACCGCCGTTGCGGCGATCGTAGGCCTGCGTGAATTGCGCGATGCCGGCAGTCACCGCTTCCGTGCCCGGCACGGGCGTCAGCTCGGGCAGGGCCGTAGAAGCAACAGTGTCTCGCAGTTGCTCCAGCAGACCTGCCGCAGACGCCTCCACCTTCGACGAGTCGTCTCGCCACGCCTTGGACAGGTGCGCCAACACATCGGTGAATCCAGGTCGTCCCCACCGTGATGTAGGCGGAAAATATGTCCCGCCGAAAAACGGATGCAGGTCGGGCGTCACGAACACCGTCATCGGCCACCCGCCGGCGCCGGTCGTGACCTGGACGAACGTCATGTAGACGCGATCGATGTCGGGACGTTCTTCGCGGTCCACCTTGATCGAGATGAAGTCGCGATTGAGTTGCGCCGCCAGAGACGGGTCCTCGAACGTCTCATGCTCCATCACATGACACCAGTGGCACGTGGAATACCCGATGGAGAGAAAGATGGGTTTGCGTTCCTCGCGGGCGCGGCCGAACGCCTCTTCGCCCCAGGGATACCAGTCCACCGGGTTGTTGGCGTGTTGCAGCAGGTACGGACTGCGTTCGTGTTGGAGACGATTAGGCATGGGTCGTGCTCAGATGGCCGCGATGGGCCCTGGGGGAGGAGCCGGGTCGCGTTCCGGCGCGGCCGGCTGAGTTTGTGGAATCGCCTTGCGCAACCGCGCGTACGCGGCCGAGACTTCGGCGCCATACAAGAGAATCACGGCCGACAGATAGACCCAGATCAGGAACGCGACCACCGTCGCCACCGATCCGTGCATGGTGAATCGCGACAGATCGCGCAGATACCACGAGAGCAGCGCGAACGCGCCGCGCCACAACAGGCCGGCCAGCAGCGCTCCTACCCACACGTCTCTCAGCCGCACCCTGGCATTCGGGGCGTAGTAGTAGATCAGCCCCACCACCAGCATGAACAGCGGCGTCGGCGCATTCCGCACCACCAGGCCGCGCGCCTCACCCACCCACGGCCACCTCAAGGCGACATTCGTGAACCACCCCGTCTCGCTCACCTGCACAGCACTCACCAGCAGCAGCGCGACCACCATCAGGAAGCCGGCGGCCAGAAGCATCAGGAACGAGAACAGTTTGTGGCGGAAGAAGCTGCGCGGCTTCTCCACGCCCCACGCGTGATTGACCGCGGATGTCACCGCACCGAACACGCCCATCGCCGCCCACAACATGAGCACGGTGCTCACGACGCCCATCTGAAGCGCGCGGGGAGTGAGTTCTTCAATCTGCGTCAGGAATTCGAGCTTCGCCGGCATCACGCTCGCCAGCATCTGCAGGAGCGTGGCACCGCGCTCGCCCACCGTGATGTGGCCCAGCGCCGCCAGCACCAACAGGGAAAATGGAAAGATCGACAGCAGCGAGTAATAGGCGATCGAGGAAGCGAACGTCAGATTCTCGCTGTTGTAGAACTCGACCACTCCGCGCCCGGCGGCGCGCACGCCAAGCCTCACGCCGCGCTCGAAGCGGCGTCCCAGGCGGCGGATCAGACGGAGCGACCAGTGCGGTTCGATCACCGCAATGGAATGCTCACCGCCGGAATGGTCGGACATCCCCGATTACGTTGCGTGCATCCGCGACGACGGACCGGGCCTTGCCGAGTTCGGCGAACAGGTCCGCCACCTTCGGCTCCAGCTCTTCGCGCAGCCGGCGCCCGTCCTCGGTGAGAAACAGATATCCCGCGAAACCGCCGACGACAGCTCCCGCCAGCACGCCCAAGAAAATTGTAGTCCGGTCATCCACAGTGTTGATTCTCCCTTGAAGCCATTGTATGCCGCGCATCAGGCACCTTGTACAATGGTCGCGCGCATGGAGCCCCTCAACAGTCTGATCAAGACAACGTCGCCGGAGTTCACATCCAACCGTGACCGCATGTTGGCGCTGCTCGGGGACCTCAAGAGCCGGACCGCTCAGGTTCGCGAGGGCGGCGGCCCGCGCTATGTGGCCCGGCACCGCGAACAGGGCAAGCTCCCCGTTCGCGAGCGCATCGAGAAGCTGCTCGATCCTGACACGCCATTTCTGGAACTCTCCGCCCTTGCGGCCTGGGACCTGTATGACAACGAGGCGCCGGCCGCGGGCATCATTACCGGCATCGGCCGGGTTTCCGGCCGAGACGTCATGGTCATCGCCAACGACGCCACCGTCAAAGGGGGCACCTACTTTCCCATCACCGTCAAGAAACACATCCGCGCCCAGCAGGTGGCCCTCGACAATCGGCTGCCGTGCGTCTACCTCGTCGATTCCGGCGGCGCCTTCCTCCCGCTCCAAGCGGAAGTGTTCCCCGATCGCGATCACTTCGGACGCATCTTCTACAACCAGGCTCGAATGTCCGCCGAGCGCATCCCCCAGATCGCCATCGTCATGGGCTCGTGCACCGCGGGTGGCGCCTATGTGCCCGCGATGTCCGACGAGACGGTGATCGTCAAGGGGACGGGGACCATTTTCCTGGGCGGCCCGCCTCTGGTGAAGGCGGCAACGGGCGAAGATGTCACCGCCGAAGATCTCGGCGGCGCCGATGTGCACACGCGCCTGTCCGGCGTGGCCGACTACATGGCCGATGACGATGACCATGCGCTGGAGTTGGCGCGCACAATCGTCTCCACGCTGAACACCACGAAGCAGTTGCCACTGGACATGACCACCCCCGAAGCTCCGCGATACGACCCGCAGGAACTGTACGGCGTGGTCAACATCGACCCGCGACATCCGTACGACGTGCGGGAGGTTCTGGCCCGAATGGTCGATGGGTCGAGGTTTGATGAGTTCAAGGCGCGTTACGCCACGACGGTCGTGACGGGCTTCGCGCGCCTGCACGGATTTCTCGTGGGGATTATCGCCAACAACGGCGTCCTGTTCTCGGAGTCGGCGCTCAAGGTCACGCACTTCATCCAGATGTGCAATCTTCGCGGCATCCCGCTGATCTTTCTGCAGAACATCACGGGCTTCATGGTGGGCCAGCAGTACGAACGCGGCGGAATCGCGAAGGACGGCGCCAAGATGGTCCACGCGGTGGCCAATTCGGTGGTGCCGAAATTCACGGTGGTGATTGGCGGTTCGTTCGGCGCCGGCAACTACGGCATGTGCGGCCGCGCCTATGAGCCGCGCCTGCTGTGGATGTGGCCCAACAGCCGAATCTCCGTGATGGGCGGCGAGCAGGCCGCGTCGGTGCTGGCCACGGTCAAACGGGATCAACTCGCGCGCGAGGGCACACCGTTTTCGGCCGAAGAAGAAGCCGCCCTCAAAGCGCCGATTCTGAAAAAATACGACACCGAAGGATCGCCCTACTACTCCACCGCGCGGTTGTGGGATGACGGCGTGCTCGATCCTGCGCTGACGCGCGATGCGCTTGCCCTTGGTCTTTCCGCGGCGTGCAACGCGCCGGTGGGCGACGCACGGTTCGGCATTTTCCGGATGTAACTGATGGCCACACTGTCCGTTACAACCGGCCCCGTGACCACGGTCACGCTCAACCGGCCCGACGTGCGCAACGCGTTCAACGAAGATCTCATTCGCGACCTCTCGGCGTGGGCCGCCACGGTGCCCACGGACGGTTCCGTCCGCGTGGTTGTTCTGCGCGGGGCTGGGGCGTCCTTTTGCGCAGGCGCCGACCTGCAGTGGATGTCCCGCATGGCCGGATACTCGCGCGAGGAGAACCTGGCCGACGCGCGGCTGGCCGCCTCGATGTTCCTGGCGCTCGATTCCCTGCCGATGCCGGTTGTCGGGCGCGTTCACGGAGCCGCTCTGGGCGGAGGCGCGGGACTGGCCGCAGTCTGCGACGTGGTGGTGGCCGCCGAAGACGCAATGTTCGGATTCACGGAGGTCGTCCTGGGCATCCTGCCGGCCATGATTTCACCGTACGTGGTGCGAAAAATCGGCCTGTCGGCTTCGCGGGAGCTCTGTCTGAGCGGCGTGCGTTTTTCCGCGGCTCGGGCGAAAGACATCGGCCTGGTTCATGACGTGGTCACGTCAGACCGGTTGGACCTGACGGTGGACCGCCACGTGGCGCAGTTCCTGAAGGCGGCGCCCTCGGCCATTGCGGCCACCAAGCGCCTCCTCGCACACGTGGCAGGAAAGATGCCTGCGGACGTGCTGGAACAGACGGTGGACGCCATCGCCACTCAGCGCGTGTCCCCTGAAGGCCAGGAAGGGATGCGCGCGTTTCTCGAGAAGCGGCCTCCGTCATGGTTCCACTCATGACTTCAGTCATGAGGCACGCATGATTCGGCGCGTCCTCATCGCCAACCGCGGGGAAATTGCCGTACGCGTGATTCGCGGCTGCCGCGAACTCGGTATCGAGACCGTCGCCGTCTATTCGGAAAGCGATGCCACGGCCCCGCACGTGCTGGCGGCCAATGACGCGGTCGCGATCGGCCCCAGTGCGGCATCGGCGAGCTATCTGAACGCGGCGGCCATTCTCGACGCGGCGGCAAAGACCGGCGCCGATGCCATCCATCCCGGATACGGATTCCTGTCGGAGAACGCGAGCTTCGCCAGAGCCTGCGAAGACCGCGGCGTCATTTTCATCGGCCCATCGTCAACCGTCATCGACCGCATGGGTTCCAAGACCGCTGCGCGCGAGGCTGTGGCGAAAGCCGGGGTGCCTGTTGTGCCCGGTGATACGCCGAAGAGCCAGAAGCTGGTCGACATACTCGCGTCGCTCACACGCGTGGGCTACCCCGCGCTGCTCAAAGCATCGGCAGGCGGCGGCGGCAAAGGCATGCGCATCGTCGCGGCCGAGGCAGAAGCCGCGGATGCGATTGCAGCCGCCCGGAGCGAGGCGGAGCGATCATTTGCCGACGGCACCATGTATGTGGAGCGCCTGATTGAACGGCCGCGGCACATCGAAGTGCAGATCATGGCGGACAGCCATGGCTCAACGGTGCATCTGTTCGAGCGCGACTGCACGCTGCAGCGCCGCCACCAGAAGGTCATCGAAGAGGCGCCGGGCCCCACGGTGACGCCGGCAGTTCGCGAACGCATGACACGCGCGGCCGTGGCCGCGGCCCAGGCCGTCGGCTATGTCAACGCGGGCACGATCGAGTTCCTGCTCGCGGGCGAGGAGTTCTATTTCCTCGAGATGAACACGCGCCTCCAGGTGGAACACCCGATTACGGAGTGCGTGACGGGAGTGGACCTTGTGCGGGCGCAATTGCTCGTCGCCTCAGGCGAACGTCTGCCATTCACGCAGGCCGACCTGACCTTGCGCGGCGCCGCGGTGGAGTGCCGGGTCTACGCCGAGGATCCCTCCGTGAACTTCCTGCCGCAGGCGGGCCCGCTGTTGCGCTACCGGGAACCTCAAGGGCCGGGAGTGCGAGTGGATGCGGGCGTGGCCGAGGGACAGGAAATTACCGTCCACTACGATCCGATGATCGCGAAGGTCATTACGTCCGGGGAAACGCGCGAAGCGGCGTGGGCCCGGGCGTCACTGGCCCTGCGGAACTTCGAGATTCTGGGACTGCGGCACAACATCCCGTTCCTGCTGGCGCTGCTGCACCACCCGGATGTGCTGGCGTGCCGCACGCATACGCGATTCATTGAAGAACGGCTGACTGAGCTGAGCGGGGCGTCGTCCGATGCCCACACGCACGCTCAGGTCGCATTGGCCGCGATGCTTGGCGTGTCGACCACGACCGCGGCCGTGCGCCAGACAGCAAACGCCATCGACCCGTGGTCAACCCTCGGCAAGGTGGACTGGTAGCCATGGCCGGCCAGATGAGAGTAACTGACGGCCATCGCGAGTGGGTGGCAACGGTCAACGGCCCCGTGGTGACCATCGAAGGCGTCGAGGGCGCATTCACGCTCACCGCCCGGTCCGACGGCCGATGGGCGATTGAACACGCCGGCCATACCGACACGGCGGTCATCGCCAAGGCGCCCGACGGCGTGTGGATTGGCATCGACGGGTCCGGCACGCAGTGGCAGGCTCGGTCGGCCGCATCGCGAGCCCGGCACGCGGCGGTAGACACCGATGTGCGGTCCCCGATGTCAGCGACAGTGGTGCGCGTGCTTGTCGCCGCCGGCGACGAGGTTGCAGAAGGAGACATCCTTGTCGTGGTCGAAGCGATGAAAATGGAGATGCCCTTGCGCGCGCCCCGTGCCGCCGTCGTGCGCACGGTCCACTGTCGCCAGGGTGAGCTTGTCCAGTCAGCCTCGGTGCTCATCGAATTGGAGTAGGTAGCCATGTCCATGCCGCTGGCGGTCACGGTGACGGAAGTCGGCCCGCGCGATGGACTGCAGAATGAATCGGTCCAGATCAGCACCGCGGACAAGATTGCTTTCATCGATCGGCTCGGCGCGGCGAAGTTGAGCGAGATTGAAGTGACGGCGTTTGTCAGCGCGAAACGCATTCCGCAGATGGGAGATGCCGAGGCGGTCTTTTCGGGCATTAGCAAGCGGCCGGGCACCCGGTATTCCGCGCTGGTCCCGAACATGGCTGGGTACGAGCGTGCGCTTGAGGCGGGGGTGACCAACTTCGCGATCTTCGCCGCGGCGTCGGAAACCTTCAGCCAGCGCAACGTGAACCGCTCGGTCGACGAGTCGCTCGAAGAGTACGCACTCGTCGCGGCCGCTGCAACCAAGGCGGGCTTCCGGCTGCGCGCCTATCTTTCGACGGCGTTCGGTTGCCCTTTTGAAGGCGATGTTCCGGGCGATCGCGTGGTGGCGCTGACGCGGCGTCTTCTGGACTTTGGCGCCTTCGAGGTGGCGATCAGCGACACGATCGGCGTGGCCACTCCCGCGCAGGTGAACGCGTTGATGCCGCTGCTCCTTGACTCGATTCCTCCCGCCCATCTCGCGCTGCACTTTCATGACACGCGCGGCAACGCACTGGCGAACATTCGGGCGGCGCTGGAGTTCGGCATCAAGACGTTTGACGCGTCGGCCGGCGGCCTTGGAGGCTGCCCTTTCGCCCCGGGGGCTACCGGCAACGTTGCCACAGAGGATGTGATCGAAATGCTCCACGGCCTCGGTATCGAAACCGGCGTGGACCTCAACGCGGTGTCCGATGCGGTGCTGGCGTTGGCGCCGCAGCTGGGGCACCCTTTATCGTCGCGATACACGCTGGCGCGCTGAACGGCATGTCAGACGCGGTGACGGCGAAAGCCGAATGGCTGGTGGCACTTGAGCAACGCCACCTCGCCAACCTCACCAGGCAGGAGTTCACGCGCGCGGTGCGTGCACTCTCGGCGCGCTACGTCGAGCGGCGCGGCCAGCTGCCCGATCGATCACCGCTCGATTCCGCTGGCAAGCGAGCCGCATTCGCGCTGTTCTATGCGCCGCTGCACTTTGTCACCGCCGAGGTCGCCCTCAACGCTGTCGGCGCGCGGACGGACCTTACCGCGCTGGTTGACCTTGGATGCGGCACCGGAGTCTGCGCCGCGGCCTGGGCCCGCGCCGCGTGGGCAACCCCGCCTGGGACTCCGCCGTCGATTACCGGAGTGGATGCGAACGCCTGGGCCCTTGATGAGGCGCGATGGAACTGGCGCACGCTGGGTCTGCGCGGCCACGCGGTCCGAGGCGACATGTTGACCACGGCACGCGGCCTGCTTCGCCAGACGAACGCGGCTCTGGCGACGACCGGACTCATCGCCGGCTGGGCCATCAACGAACTCGCGAAGACCGACCGCGACCAGCTGCTCGATGTGCTGGACCAACTGCTGGAACGTGGAGCCACACTGGTGGTGCTCGAGCCGCTCGCCCGTGGCGTGGCGCCCTGGTGGGACGAGTGGGCCGCGCGTCTGTCATCGCGCAACGTTCACGAGCGCGACGTCAAAGCCGAGGTCGATCTCCCCGCGTCTCTCGGTTCGTTCAGTGACGCCGCCGGCTTCAGGAAGAAGGAACTCGGCGTGCGCGTGATGTCTACCGCGTCATCCCGTACATCAGGTAGTTGATCCCGAACTTGTACGCTTCGTTCGTGGGATCGACCGCGTAGAGCCCCGTGGCCGAGTGCTCCATGTAATCGCCGATGTCCATGTTGTAGTTGATGACCACCGACAGGCGTTTGGCCGGGTCGTTGTCTTCGTGGATGCCGTAGAACTCGCCCATCACACCCTGTTGCCCAAGCAAGCCTGGATACGGCACGTCGAGTGTCTTGAGGGCAAAGAACGTGTTGAAGATCGGATGCGTGATGTCGAGCCGCACGATACGCGCCTTGGGCATCACGCGCATCATCGCCACTTCGAACACGTTCCATTCGTTCTGGAAGTGGAAGTCATCCACGATGAGGAAGCCGCCCTTGGCGATGTAGGTCCGAAGTCCCTGCACCTCGGAGTCAGACGGATACCAGTAGCCCGGCTCGGACAGGTACGCGAGCGGAAACTTCATCAGCTCCGGGTCGTCCATCCGGAAGATGTTGCCGCCATTGGGGCTCGGCGTGATAGCCGTGATCTCGGGAAGGATCAGATTGAGGTGCTGCTCCATGTCGGGATAGTCGTACGACCATCCGGGATACATGGGATACCACAACCGGACAATGGCAAATTTCGCGTCGTAGGGCGAAGCCGCCACGCCTGGAACGAATCCGCCCATCCGGAATCCGCTGCCACGCTGAGGCCGTCCGCCACCACGCTGTGCGGTCAGCGGCAGCACCGCCGCCAGAATCAGGACCACGACGATCCAGCGATGACGCATGGCCAGATATTACCCGAGCCGGGCACCTGGTCCTTTAACACTACTGTGTCAGAGGTCCCCTGTGGAATTGAGGACTGAGGATTGAGGGAATGGGGATCGGAATTGAACGAACGGCGGAGTGTGGATCGGACGGATCGGACTGGGGCAGGGGGCATGGCCGCTCAATCCCAAATCCCATCCGTCACTCACGCCATCAGCACTCGGCCATCCCAATCCTCAATCCTCAGTCCTCAACCCTCAATTCCACAGGGGAC
>JBKJJZ010000285.1:0-29074 GCA_046597705.1 Vicinamibacterales bacterium
CCGCGGCTGACACTCCGAAGAGCATGGACGCTGCCAGAGGCGTCATGACGAATGCGCCTGCGGCGCCGAGCGCCACGCCAATCGTCATGACGCCTCTGGCAGCGTCCATGCTCTTCGGAGTGTCAGCCGCGGATCCACTGACGTTCGCGGGCGTGTCAACGCTCCTGATTCTTATCGCGGTCGCCGCGGGTGCCCTGCCGGCTCGACGGGCCATGAAGGTGGATCCCGCCACCGCGCTGCGATCGTAAAGGGTCCAGAGTCCAGGGTCCAAAAGACGCAAGTCGTTTTAGAATTGGGCCTGAGGCTCCCCATGTCTATTCGACCAGTCTCACGCATCCTGACCGCGAAGCCGACTCTGGAAGGCGCCGGAGTGAAGTTGCATCGAGGGTTTGGCTTCGGCAACACATCGGAATTCGATCCGTTCCTCCTCTTTGACGATTTCAGGGGCGACCGCCCGGCGGATTACCTCGCCGGTTTTCCGTGGCATCCGCATCGCGGCATCGAGACCATCACCTACGTCCTGGCAGGAACCGTCAATCACGGAGACAGCCTCGGCAACCAGGGCGAGCTGACCGCGGGCGACGTTCAATGGATGACCGCGGGCAGCGGCATCATCCATCAGGAGATGCCAAAGGGTGACCAGGCCGGGCGCATGCACGGCTTTCAACTCTGGGCGAACCTGCCAGCCTCGCTCAAGATGACAAACCCACGCTACCAGGAAGTTCACGCCGCGGACATCCCAACCATTGTCGATGACGATGGCACGCGGGTGCAGGTGGTGTGCGGAGGCTTCTGGGGAAAACGTGGGCCGGTGGATGGCATTGCCGCCGATCCGATTTACCTGGATGTCTCGGTACCGCCCGGGGTGCGCAAGACCTTGCCCGTCGAAACCACGCGTCACGCGTTTGCCTACGTGTTCGCCGGCTCCGGAACCTTTCGAGATGCGTCACCACCCAAAGGCGTTCTGACGGACACCACGGGGGAAATCGATGAAAAGCCGGTGCTGGACCTGACGGGCAATCGATCGCTCCTGCTGTTCGATCGCGGCGACGAAGTCACCGTCCAGGCAGGGCCGGAAGGTATCAGGTTCCTGCTCGTCTCCGGCAAACCGCTCGGTGAGCCCGTCGCCTGGCACGGTCCGATCGTCATGAACACCCAGGCCGAAATTCGTCAGGCGATCTCGGACCTCAAGCAGGGCACCTTCATCCGCGCGTAAGTGGCGCCCCTGAAGGGACGCCCTGCGTACGGGGCACTTTCATCCCCGCGTAATTGGCGCCCTGAAGGGACGCCCTACGTTCGGACGTACGTAGGGCGTCCCTTTAGGGGCGCCGAATTTGATTCACGCCCATGGCCGGTACCGAAGCAGGTCGGTTGACGGCGGCACAGCGCCGACCATGCGCAGCTGGCTGGCCACCTGGCCGCGATGGTAGGTGGCGTGATTCGCCACATGCAGCAGGAGAAATCCCAACTTGGCGCGGTCGGCCTCTCCGTTGATGCGCGTAAACGAGATCTCCCGCTCGAGGTCGGCGTCCGCGAGGCCGGAAATGAATTCGTTGCGACCGGCATGAATGCGGCGCCACTCCTCGTGAATTTCACTGACCGCTCCGTTAGCCCAGGTGGGCCAGCCCCTGGGATTCTCACCAGTCCATCGACACAGCCAGATCCAGTCGGCGGCGGCCAAGTGCGACAGCGTTTCCCGAATGGAAGGAAAACTGCCACCCACCTGGCGCATCGTCTGTTCGGGAGAGAGCGCTGCGGCTGCGTCGAAAATCTGTTCGTTCGCCGACTCGGTGTAGTTGTAGAGGAACTTGATGTCTGCCACCGTCATGGCAAGAAGGTATAACAGACATGACTTCCGGTCACCACCGCAGTCCAAGCGCCCTGGTCTGGAATTCGATCAACGGCGCCGCGCGTACACATTCTTCGGTGAAGCGCTCGAGGAAGCCATCGGCCACCACCTCTGACTCGGACATGTTTCTCAGCGTATAGATTTGCTCCCTCTTCAGGTCCTCCATGTGCTCGTGAGACCTCGGGAACCCCGCCGGTCCACGCTTCAGCTGATCGCCCTGAATCTCGAGGCCTGCCTTGGCAGAACTCCATTCGTCCGGTAGTTCGACAATGCGTTGCCTGATGCGCGTGAGGCCCGGCCGCTCGACGTGATACACCCCTCCGCCGGCGAAGCAGTGATCGATTCCCAAATGCAGGTAAAACCCCGGCACGCTTTCCACCTTGCGCCGGGCCTCATGCTCAAACCGCGCGGCCAGCCACGTCTTGAAAGGCGTCTTGTCCTCGGAGAACCGCGTGTCCCGATAGATGCGATACATCGATCCCCCGATGCGGCGCCGATCGACGATGTATGCGGAGCTGATGGAGCGAAGAGCCGGCGCGACGTCATTGATGAACGCAAGCATCGGGGCTTCAACATCGTCCACAAAGCGGGCGCGGTTGGCCGCGAACCAATCCCGGTCGTTGTTCTGCTGAAGGTCCCGCAGAAACGTGAAGAACGCCGGTGTGAAATGGCGACCCGCGCTCATCGAGCCACTTTCCTCATACGTTGCCTTTGCGCGAGCGCGTGAGCCAGATGACCAGGGCCAGCACGTAGATGATTCCCGCGGCAATCAAGATGTAGACCGCACCCGGCAGGACATCGAAGATCTGCTCGGCCAGATACGACTGCGCGTAGCACAACGGCGCCATGCCGAGAAACGTCCCCAGCGCCACGCGCCAGATCGGCACGCCCACGGCGCCCGCCACATAAGACACGAGGTCAGACGATGTGAGCGGATTGATTCGGAGGAGGAGGACCACCCAGACCCCGCGCTGCTGAATGGCGTTGCGATAGGTCCCGAGTTTGGTGCCTTCCATCCGGCGAGCCAATGCGCCTTCACCCAGTGCCGAGCCGACACCGCATGCGATTGCCGCACCGAGCGTGTTTCCAATCAGCGAGAGCGTGCCGCCCAGCAGGCCCCCGAACAGCGCACCCGCCGGGGCATACAGAAGCGTGCCCGGTATGGGTGCGACAAGGACCTCCAGCACGACGGCCGCGACGTAAACCGCGGGCGCAAGTCGGCCCCAGCGGTCAAGGGCAGCCCTCAGTGCATCCAGGGTCTGAGAAGAGTCAGACAAAGACCCTGCACCGTCCACCAACAATCGCACGGTACCGCCCGTCATGTACGACCAGACGGCAGCGCCAATCGCCACGCCGAACGCCAGAAGCGCGTAGACGTGGCGAATTCGAACGTTCACTTACAACCCATGGGAATGCTTTGTCGTCTCATCAGGAGTCTTCCGCGAAGGTAAATAAATGACAAGTCTCAGATTCGCGTTGCGCACGCTCTTCAGAACCCCGTTCGTGACCACCATTGCGGTGTTGTCGCTGGCATTCGGGATTGGCGCAAACACCGCTATCTTCTCACTCTTCAACCAGATGCTTCTGCGCCCGCTGCCGGTGCACTCGCCCGACAGGCTGGTGAATCTCAGCGTGCCGGGTCCGAAGCCGGGCTCGCAGTCGTGCGGCCAGGCAGGCGGCTGCGATGTGGTGTTCAGCTACCCGATGTTCCGCGACCTCGAACGGGAAGGCAGGGTCTTTTCGGGTCTTGCGGCCCATAGAGGATTTGGCACCAACTTGTCTTTCGAGGGCCAGACGCTCAATGGCGAAGGAATGCTGGTGTCGGGCAGTTACTTCCCAACGCTCGGTCTGGCACCGGCACTGGGACGCCTGATCGGCCCCGCCGATGACCGCACGGCGGGCGAATCACCGGTCGTCGTACTCAGCCACGACTACTGGGTGACGCGATTTGGCGCGAACCCCGCGGTGCTGAACAAGACGCTCCTGGCCAACGGCCAGTCGTTGACGATCATCGGAGTGGCGCCGCCAGGATTCAGCGGGACCACACTGGGATCGAAGCCCGAGATCTATGTCCCCATCACCATGCGCGGACAGATGGAGCCGGGGTTCAAGGGCTTCGACAACCGGCGCAGCTATTGGGCATACGTCTTCGGGCGGCTGGCCCCTGGTGTGACACTTGAGGCCGCGCAAACGGAAGTCTCGACGCGCTACCACACGATCATCAACGAGGTTGAAGCGCCCCTGCAGACCGGCATGAGTGAAGCCACGATGCAGCGCTTCCGCGACAAGCCCATCCTCCTGACCGAAGGACAACGCGGCCAAAGCTCCGTGCATCAGGAAGCCCGCACGCCGTTGAATCTGCTGTTTGCCGTCACTGGGGTGGTGCTGCTGATCGCCTGCGCGAACATCGCGAACCTGTTGCTGGCGCGATCGGCGGCAAGGGCGAACGAGATGGCCGTGCGTCTCTCGATTGGCGCCAGCCGGCGCCGTTTGATCGGCCAGCTTCTCCTGGAGTCGTGCGTGCTCGCATTTCTCGGAGGGCTCGGTGGCCTGCTTGTGGCTCGATGGACACTGGGCGTGATCACCGCGATCCTGCCGGCGGATGCCGTCTCCACACTGACGTTCCAACTGGACTGGACGGTGATGGTGTTTGCCGCGGTCTTGTCGCTCACCACGGGCGTGCTCTTTGGGCTGTTCCCCGCGATTCACAGTACCCGGCCGGATTTGGCCAGCACGCTCAAGGGCACGGCCGGTCAACCGTCCGGAGCGCGCGCGGCGTCCCGGTTCCGCATGGGCCTGGTGACGGTGCAGATGGCGCTTTCGATGGCGCTGCTGGCATCTGCCGGCCTCTTTGCCAGGAGCCTGTTCAACGTCAGCCGCGTCGATCTCGGCATCAAGCTGGACAACCTCGTCACGTTCCAGGTGGCGCCGCAGCTGAACGGATATACCGCCGAGCGCTCAAAGGCGATATTCGAGCAGCTCGAGGACGAGCTTGCTCGCCTGCCGGGCGTCACGAGCGTCACAGCGTCTCTTGTGCCGGTGCTTGCCGGCAGCAGCTGGGGCACTGATGTGGGCGTGCAGGGCTTCAAGGCCGGACCGGACATCGACAGCAACTCGCGCTTCAATGAAGTGGGTCCTGCATACTTCAGCACGCTCGGCGTGTCTCTGATAGCGGGCCGGGAATTCACACGTTCGGATCGACTCGGCACGGCAAAGGTCGCCATCGTCAACCAGGCCTTCGCGAAGAAGTTTGGTATTGAGCGCACCGCGGTCGGCACGCTGATGAAGCAGAACGGCTCGAGCGGGAAGCTCGAAATAGAGATCGTCGGCCTCGTGCAGAACTCCAAGTACAGTGACGTCAAGGACGAGGTGCCCGCTCTGTTTTTCATCCCGTATCGTCAGGACGAGCAGATCGGTTTCTTGACGTTTTATATCCGGACTGCGGCGGAACCAGCGCAGTTCCTCAAGTCGATCAGTGCGGTTGTGTCGAAGGTGGATCCCAACCTGCCGCTCGAAGATCTCAGGACCATGCCGGAGCAGGTGAAGGAGAACGTCTCCATGGATCGGCTGATCAGTACGATGTCAGCGGCGTTTGCGACCCTGGCCACGTTGCTGGCCGCAATTGGCCTCTACGGCGTGCTCGCCTTCACTGTCACCCAGCGCACCCGTGAGTTTGGGCTGCGCATGGCACTGGGCGCCGACGGCCGCAACGTGAGAGGTCTGGTGCTCAAGCAGGTGGCATTCCTCGCCGTCAGCGGAGGTCTCGTCGGGCTTGCGATGGCGTGGGCGATTGGCGGAGTTGCGGAGTCCAGTGAACAACTCTTCGGCATGAAGGGCCACGATCCGCTCGTCTTCACTGCCGCTTTCCTGGTGCTGGGCCTCGTCGCGCTCGGTGCCGGCTACGTTCCCGCGCGGCGGGCTTCTCGCGTTGACCCTATGACGGCACTTCGCTGGGAATAGGAGCTCTCGGCACTGGCGCAGGAGTCCCGAGGTCGCCGGTAAGACACACGCTGGACTGGTCCTTCGCTGGCGTGACACGGGTGTCGCCGACTGGAGGAGGGCGAATCGAGTGCATGAAACGCGCGCCGGAGCCGATGACTCCAGCGTGGGGTGGGGGTCCCCACGCGATCTGACAAGAGACAGTCCGGCGAAGGCGCGGGTTCCGAGCCCTCCTCCGCGGAGGCGACAGTCGTGTCACGCCAGCGAAGGACCAGCGCTGGCGCTCACCGGCTCAACTCACCTTCGGCTACCAATCTCTTCGTAGAGAATCGCTGCCGAGACTATGCCTCCATGAAAGTTGGCGAGGTCCAGCTTCTCGTTCGGCGCGTGCGCATTTTCATCAGGCAAGCCGACGCCGAACAGCACCGACGGAATTCCCAGTTCTTCCTGGAACGTTGAGACAACGGGAATAGAGCCGCCCTCGCGGCAGAACACGGGCTCCTTGCCGAAGCCCTGCTCGATGGCCCGTCCGGCGGCGCGTACGTAGACGTTGTCGAAGTCGGCCATCCACGGTTTGCCACCGTGCATACGTGTCACCTTCAGCTCCACCGTCTTCGGGGCGACCTTGCGAACGTACGCCTCGAACAGTTCGGCAATCTTGTCCGGATGCTGGTCAGGCACCAGGCGCATGCTGACTTTGGCCATCGCCGTGGCGGGAAGCACGGTCTTTGCGCCTTCGCCAGTGAATCCGCTGAGCAGCCCGTTCACCTCGAACGTGGGCCGGCCCCAGCGACGCTCGTTCGTCGTATAGCCGGACTCGCCAAAGAGCTTCGGCGCGCCCAGTTCCTTGCGGTACCGCGTATCGTTGAACGGCAGCTTCTTCCACTCCGCACGCTCCGCATCCGTCAACTCCCGCACGTCGTCATAGAACCCAGGGATTTTGATGCGACCTCCCTTGTCGCGCATCTGCGCCAGCATCTGCGCCAGCACCATCGCAGGGTTGGCCACCGTTCCACCGAACACGCCGGAATGCAGATCGCTCGTCGTCCCACGCAGGTCGATCTGGAAGTAGGTCAGACCGCGGAGGCCGTAACAAATCGACGGAATCCCTCGGTCGTACATCGCCGAATCGGAGATCACGACAACGTCAGCCGCAAGTTGCGGCTTGTTCGCTTTGATGAAGTCGTCCAGGTTGTCTGAACCCACCTCTTCCTCGCCTTCGATGATGACCCTCAGATTCACCGGCAGGCGCCCGTTCTGCTTCATGTGCGCTTCGATGGCCTTGAAGTGCATGAACACCTGGCCCTTGTCGTCTGCTGCGCCGCGCGCGTAAATCTCGCCATCGCGGACGGTCGCTTCGAACGGTGGTGACTCCCAGAGTTCGAGCGGATCAACGGGCTGCACGTCGTAGTGGCCGTAAAAGAGGATCGTCGGCGCGCCTTCGGCATGCAGCCAGTCGCCGTAAACAACCGGGTTGCCCGGAGTTTCAATGAGCCGCACATTCTCCAGACCAACGCGCGTCATCTCGGCGGCCGTCCATTCGGCGCAGCGTCGCACATCACCCTTGTGTTCGGGCAGCGCACTGATTGACGGGATAGCGAGATAGTCCTTCAGTTCACGGACATAACGATCGCGGCTTGTGTTGATGAAATCGATGACGTTTACCATTGGGGCCTGGAAGTGAACAGGGTGAATATTGTGGGTGTCGAGGCGCCCGGCTGGCAAGGCGTGACAACCGAGAATACCAAGTGTATTTGAGGGAGGAGCAACGAAGCCAGGCGGGATGCATCGGCAGCCACAATGCTCACCCTGTTCACTTCCAGGCCCCTAGCGAGGCCGACCTTCTGCTGTCCATGTGGGCGTGAATGTGGAATTGGCGAGCCACCGAACCGGCTCGAGCATCGAGCGCACGGCATCCACCATGTGTGCGAAGTCCACCTTGCTGACTTCGTCACCTGCCTGATGGTAGTCCGTGTGCAGGTTGAAACTCGAGACGGTGTGGGAAACCACGCCTTTTCTGGCGAACTTGATGTTATCCGAGCGTGTGAAGAAGCTCTGGTCCGGGCGGGGATCGAGCACCAGCCGCGCGCCATGCTTACCGAGTTCGGAGCCGAGGTTCGATCGCTCGTAGCCAGTCAGCCACAAACTCTTCGCCGGAACCATGGGGTCTGGACGCGCCAGCATCTCGAATTGCAGTTGCGCAACGATGCGTTCGAGCGGCACTACCGGAAGATCGACGAAGTACGAAGAGCCGGACACCGCGCCCCCGCCTTCCTCGCTCCCGAACAGCGCGAAAACCAGAGTGCGCTTCGGCCGGCGTCCGGCCGCCAGTGCCTGCGCCAGGGCCATCACGGCCACCGTGCCCGACCCGTCATCGTCTGCACCGTTGAAGATCTTGTCGGGGCCCGGGGCGTTCTCGCGCGCGCCGAGGTGATCGAGGTGCGCGCCAAGCACCACCACCTGTTCCTTCGCCGTGGCGCCAGCGCCGGTGAGGCGACCGACGGCGTTCCAGGTGTATGCCTTCGTTGCGGTCAGCTCAGCCTCGAGCGATACCGGCGTGCCCTCGGCCATCGCCACCATCGCGTCATACGCCTGCCGATTCAGCGCCACCCTTGCGGTGCGAATGGCAGCGCCCGGCGCCGGCGTAACCTTCGCGAATCTCGAACCGGCGCTCACCGGCCGCGCGGTTGCGGCCGTCCACTGCTCGGGGGTCTGCGTGGCCAATGAGATGACCAGGGCTGCGCCAATGGTGGCGGGCGACGCGCCGCCTCGCCCTGCGCGGGCTGCGCCCGCCCCCGCGCCGGCAGGTGCTCCGGCCGGACTCGCCGGCGTCTCAGGCATCAGCACCACCGAACCAGGCGGCACGGACGTGGAGCCCGGGGCCAACTTCACGAGCGGCCCTGACACCCGCGCCCCCGTCAGCGACGTCACCAGCATCTCTTTGCCATGCGTGAACTTGTTCGCGCCGGCCGAGAACACTGCGGGCGCCGACATCTGCTCTCGCAGGATTTCGGCCGCCTGCACATAGCCGCCGTTGTCGCCCATCGGTTCCAGATTCCACAAATGGAATTGCGACGCAATGTACGTGGCCGCAATCCATTCATCCCGGCTGTTGCTGGCGCGGCCGTTCAACGCATCGCTGGCCAGAAACTCCAGGTGCGCCCTGAGCGTGGACTCAGTGATAGTGGCGGCCGACCCCGGGCGCGCGGCTTGTGCCTGAAGGTCCAGGCGCGATGTCGCCGTATACGCGGCAGTAAGGCCCACACATGTGAGGGCGATGATGACACGGCGGGATCTGACTACTGTCATGCACCGCGTAGAATACGCCAATGCGACGTGTGCTGCGCGCCCTGGGCTGGCTGATCGTGATCCTGATCGTCGTGACGCTTGGCACGGCGGGATGGACCTGGATTCAACTCGGACGGAGTTTGCCTCAACTCGAAGGCACTCGAGTCCTGTCTGGACTCTCCGCGACGGTCACCGTGGAGCGCGACGGATTGGGAGTGCCGACCATCAAAGGCGCGTCTCGAATTGATGTGGGCCGCGCGTTGGGCTTCCTGCATGCGCAAGACCGCTTCTTTCAGATGGATCTATCGCGCCGCCGCGCGGCTGGCGAGCTGTCGGAACTGTTCGGCCAGGCCGCGCTTGCCACCGACAAAGGCGCGCGCCTGCACCGGTTCAGGCATCGAGCAGCAGCGGTGCTGGCCGCGAGCAGCCCCGAAGACTTGGCGTTGATGGACGCCTACGTTGACGGCGTCAACTCGGGCCTGAAGGCATTGGCCGCCGCGCCATTTGAATACATGCTGCTGGGCAAGACACCGGCACCATGGACGCGGGAGGATTCCATCATGGTGGTGGCGTCGATGTTCTTCAGTCTTCAGGACTCGACGGCGTCAACAGAAGCGCGCGCAAGCCTGATGCACGATGTGCTACCCGCCGCCCTTGCGGACTTTCTCAATAGCACTGCGAGCGAGTGGGACACACCGATGCAGGGCGACACTTTGCCGCCACCAGTCCCACCGCCTGCTGACGTGTTCGACTTGCGCGCGGCTTCATCCGCGACGGTTGCTGGGATTGGTGCACGCAGCCAATTCGCCGGGTCTAAAGACCCGGCCTCCGAAGGCACGCGATTCGCCACCGAAGACACGTTCGCGGAGGCGATCGGGCTCATGCCCTCGGAGGACGCGCGCGGAAGTAACAACTGGGTGGTGGCCGGCAACCGAACCAACGATGGCCGGGCGCTGCTCAGCGACGACATGCACCTCGGTCTCAGTGTGCCGAACATCTGGTATCGCGCCTCTCTCGTGTGGACAGACGAGCGGGGACCACATCAGGTGACTGGCGTCACACTGCCGGGCACGCCGTCCACCATCGTCGGCAGCAACGGCCGCATCGCGTGGGGCTTCACCAACACCACGGCCGACTGGACTGACCGGGTGCTCATCGAGCCGGTGCCAGGAGATCCCACCCGCTACCTCACGCCCGATGGTCCGCGCGCGTTCGAGGCCTCCCGCGAACGCATTCGTGTTGATGACTCTGACGATCAATGGCTCGATGTTCGGGAAACGATTTGGGGACCAGTCACCGAGCCCGACCATGCCGGCCGGCTGTTTGCCATCGCATGGGTGGCCCATCGGCCAGAGGGCCTCAACTTGCGCCTCTCGAAAATGGAGTGGGCCGAGACGCTGGACGAGGCGATGGACATTGCCAACGGGTCAGGCACGCCCGCACAGAACTGCGTGCTGGCTGACAGCCATGGTCAGATCGCGTGGACGATTGCCGGCAGCATCCCGAAGCGCGAGGGGTTCACCGGACAGTTGCCCGTTTCATGGGCCGACGGCTCGAGGCGATGGAGCGGATGGTACGACAAGGCCGACTACCCCCGCATCGTCAATCCCCCCGACGGCGTCATCGTCACCGCCAACAATCGCATCGTGTCGGGCCAATACCTGGAGATGCTTGGTGATGGCGGCTATGACCCGGGCGCGCGTGCACGTCAGATTCTCAATGGCGTCAGGACCGACAGGAAGGTGGGAGAGGCCGACATGCTGGCGGTGCAGCTGGATGATCGCGCTGTGCTGATGGACCGCTGGCGGAAGCTGGCGCTCGATGCGATCGGCGATGACGCCGGCGCGGGACGCGCGGAGTTTCGGCGGCTGCTTCGGGATGGCTGGACGGGACACGCATCGATCGATTCAGCGGCCTATCGTCTCGTGCGGCAGTTCAGACTGAAGACGGCGGAACTGGCATTCGCGCCATTTGTCGAACGGCTTCGCGTCAAGGATCCGAACTATCCATCGACGCCGGGCCGCAGCGTTGAAGGCCCGGTGTGGGCGCTTGTGACCGCCCAGCCACCTCACCTGCTCAACCCAGCGTACGCCACTTGGAAGGCACTGATGCTTGATGCGGTCGACCAAACCGTGACCGCGCTGACACGTGACGGGGCCAAGTTGGCGGAGCGCACGTGGGGCGAGGCGAACACGCTGATGATCCAGCATCCTTTGACTCGTGCGGTGCCGATGCTGGGCCGATGGCTGGACATGCCGCACGTGCCGATGCCGGGCGACAGCCACATGCCTCGAGTGCAGACGCCGACCAACGGCGCATCGGAGCGTTTGACTGTGTCGCCGGGTCACGAGGCTGACGGCTACTTCCACATGGCGACCGGTCAGTCAGGTCATCCGCGATCGCCGCACTACGGCGATGGGCACGGAGCGTGGGTCGAGGGAAAGCCGACGTCGTTCCTGCCGGGGCCGACAGTAGCGACGTTAGTGTTGAGTCCGAGGTAGCCGTAGGGCGTCCCCGCTCTAGTTTGTCAGATGTCCCTGCGGAATTGAGGGTTGAGGATTGAGCGTTGAGGATCGGGATGGGACGAATTGCTGACCGTTGATTGTTGATTGCATGGCGGATTGACTGATTGGAAGATCGGACCCCCCGATTGCCTTGGCGCAATTCCCAATCCAATCCCCACGTCCGCGATCCGCTATCCGCAATTCCGATCCTCAATCCTCAATCCTCTGTCCTCAATTCCACTAGGTCTGAGGTTAGGGGCGCCGAACAGGCGCGGCTGAAGCCACGCCCTGGATTTCCGACCGTGTTGGTTCCTCGATCGACAGATCCTCTCTGTCCCCCCACTCTTTCCACGATCCCGTGTAGTTGCGAACTCGGGGGAAACCTGCCAACCGCAGGGCGAGGTAAGTGTGGGCCGCACGATAGCCACCCTGGCAATACGTCACCACTTCGCGATCGGGAGTGACGCCGAGCGTTTCGTACATGGACTTCAGCGCGTCAGCCGATTTGTAAGTGCCGTCCGGCGACAGGTTGTTCGTCCACTCGAGGTGCACTGCGCCGGGAACGGCGCCGCCGCGTTTCGCGCGAACTTCTTCCCCGTAGTACTCCGCGTCGCTTCGGGTGTCGATGATCGCGGTTTCCATCTTGCCGAGACGATCGTTCACGTCGGACCAGGTTGCCAATACGCCGGGGTGTGGCTCGCCGTGCCACTGGCTGGCCTTGGGCGCGACGGCTTCGGTCGAGAGCGGAAGGCCGGCGCGAGACCACGCCTGCACGCCACCATCGAGCACACGCACGCTGGGGTGACCCAGGTATTCGAGCAGCCAGAAAGCACGCGCTGCGCGCATGCCGGACCTGGCCTCGTACACGACCACCGGTCGATCGGGTGTGACCCCACGAAGTGAAAAGAGGTGCCCGACCATCCACATGAAGGCGCGCAGTGGCGCCTCGCTGGTATCGATCAGGCTGATCCCCCAGAGGTCCAGATGAAAACCGCCACTCAAATGGCCGGCGGCGAATTCCTCAGCGGGTCGAAGATCGAGCAGCAGCGGCGGCTGCGGGGATTGAAGTTCCTGCTGCAACTCGAGAGGCGTAATCAGCATTACTACTGGATCACAACGAAGCGCCACAGGCGCGCAGTTTCCTTGGCGCCTACGTACTTGCTGATTTCCCTGTCAAACTGCTCCTTCGTTTTCCAGGGCCGGTATTCCTTGAACTCGCGCACCATGCGTGCACCCGCGCCAGGTACGCTGAGGATGTCTTCGTCAGTGGCCGTGTTGAGGTTCACCGGAATAAACACGTACTGCTTCAGGCGATCCGTCTCGGGCTGGCCGACGTACTTGCTGATCTCCTTGTCGAACTGCGCCCATGTCTTCCAGGGCCGGTATTCCCCGAACTCGCGCACCATCCGTGCGCCGGCGCCGGGAATCAACATGATTTCCTCTTTCGTGCCGGTGTTCAGATTCACGTGCACGAAGGCCTTGAGATAGACGGCGGTGATCTGTTCCTTGGTGAGTTTCTGCTCCTCGAGGAACTTGTTGAAATCCACGATGCTGGCGAAGGGGCGAAGGGCCACCGCGGCCTTGGCAATCGCCGGCGTCATGCCTGGCAGCGCAGCCAGTTCTGCTTCGGGAATCAGGTTCGCGTCGAGCAGACCCTTGCCCACCTGGCCGTGAGTGACAGAAGCCGAGACAAGGGCCAGCGCCACGAACAGGGCACCGGCGCAGAGGGAACGGTAAAGTGACATCAGAAACTCCTCGTGAAATCAGACTAGTCGGGACGTGCGCTTATTCCCAGCGTACTGATCAGGCCCATCAACCCGAGCAGTGCCATATTCCCCGGCGCCAGCGCTGGCGGCGCCTTTGCGTGCAGAACCTTCAGCAAGAGTGCCATCCCGCCCATCGACGGGTCCATCTCCAACTGAAACTCCATGTTGGCGCGATAGTGCAGGATAACGCCGGTAGCGCCCAGAATCATGAGCAAAAGCATACAGAGACGGAACGATCTGGCAGCCCAGGACGACCTGGAGAAACCGAACCAGATCAGGGTCAGGGCGGCAATCCCCATCCCGGCAAACGGGAGCAGCTGCTTCCAGTCTTCGTGGTGGCCCATCAGCCAGAGTTCCGCGGTGGTGCCGGCCATGCCAAAGAACAACAGGCCAAGCAGCAAACGCCGCGTCCTCTCGAGCGCCGTCAATGACATGCCTGATTATCGTTCGTCGAGCTTCTCGAGCAACGCCTCTACCGTCAGCCGCGCCGCGGGCCACAAGGCCTGAGGTGTCTGCGCGTACACGCGGGCGACGATGGCGTCGATGTCGGTCACGCCCTCGACCAGGCATGTGCGAACTTGCTGCTCACGCATCGCCCGATGCGCGAGGTATTCGTCGATCCGTTCTACCGGCTTGCTGATCACAGGCCCGTGAGCCGGCCAGGCCGTTGCCGGCTTCAGATCGGCAAGCCGCTGCAACGACTCCAGGTATGCGCGAAGGCTTCCGCCCCGCGAGGCCGGTGGCACAAGGATGGTGGTGGTGGCGGTCATCATGTCGCCGCAGTACAGGTCGCGAGTGCCGGGTTGCCAGAGGCACACGTGGTCGGCCGCGTGGCCTGGCGTGTGCACAATCGTCAGCCAGATGTCGCCCGCACGCACACGATCGCCGTTGGTCAGCGGAAGCCAATCCCGCTCTCCGGTAAGGTTCCACTTCCTTGCTTCAACTCCAGGCCATCGCTCGCGAAGCGCCGGGACTCCCGACGCATGATCGGGATGACCATGAGTCACCAGCACGCGTCGAAGCGCGCGTCCGTTGAGATGCGAGGCGATAGCGTCAATGTGCTCCCGCTTCCCCACGCCGGCATCGATCAGCGTGGGCTCCGGGCCATCGAACAAGTACGTGTTATTCCCTGGGCCCGTCAGGGTGCCAGGATTGCCTGCGCTCAGCGACACCGGGGACGGGTGTCGATCTGTGGAAAACTCGCGGAACTCTGCCATCGATGTTCCAAGAGTTTTCCACAGATCGAGACCCGTCTCCGTCTGTGGATTCGTAGCCGACAGAAGGTGCGATGCGTAGGGCGTCCCTTCAGGGGCGCCGTGAATTGGCGCGGCTAAAGCCACGCCCTACGTAATACAGGCAAGTGAAAACTGCTCTAGAAGCTGTACTTGAGACGTAAGAACACAAAGTCCCGGTCAGTAAACCGGCTGATGGTGTCCGAGCCCTCGCCCAGAAACGCCCCACCGGACGCCTCGAGCAGCACGTTGTCACGAACGTTCCAGGACGCCAGGCCACGGACAAAGCCCGCTCGGTCATCAGGATTGAACACGCCGAACAGCCGCACCAGATAGCGCTCCCGCAAGAAGCGCCGGTCCACCGAAGCAATCACGTTCAAACGCTGCGTCGCGCCAGACGACGGGCTCATGAACCATTCGCGATGCCAAACGAGCGAACCGAACACGTGGTAGTCACCGGCGGCTCGATCAACGCCGATACCGGCGTCGATGGCCCTGCCCTTCTTCTGCCCCAGCGGACCCGTCAGCGTCTTGTCGATGAACCCGGCAACCTCGCCGCGAATCGCCCAGCCGCCCTGCACCATCTCCGCGTCACCGGCGATCATGGTGAACCGGGGATACCGCTCGACCAGCGTTCCGACGACCGTTGGGATGGGCCCCGGCCCCGCGGAGAACCCCGTGGGTTCGAAGCCGACAACTCCAAAACCTTCGAATCCGCGCCATGCGGAGATGCTCATATCCACCCGGCCGACAGTGCTGGAGACGCGTACTCCGCCCTGGAGATTTCGCCACGAGGCCGGCGGTTCTTCGCGCCGAATCACAGCAGCGGTGGCCCCGGCGGGCAACACAAGGTCCTTCAGCAGATTAAAAGGCGAAGTGGGTTCGTCAAGACTGTCGAACCGGCCTCGCCTGCCGGGTAAAGCCACAACGGTTTCAACGCTCGTCTCGGACGGCAGGAACACCCGGGTCCGTACGAAGGGAACGGGCAATCGCGCATCGAATCGCCCGTCGAGGAAGAACTTCGCCGTGTCGATCGGATTAATCACGTCCGACGGCATGATCTCGTCCAGTCGTCCCCACACGAGCCGCCCATAACCCGTGCGCACTTCAAGGTCCTTCAGCCGCAGTTCGGCCCACGCGTCGCGCACCGAAGCGATTGCTTCATGCACCCGCCCGTTTCGATCCGCCGCCAGCGCTTCCCCAAGTCCTTCGAAGCGCAACCGCAGCCACGAGGTGGGATCGGCCGTGATGTCGAGTAGTCCGCGAGTGCGCAACTCGCGCGTGTTTTCCTGATTCGGGTACGCAACGACCAGGGCAGAGACCTCGCCGTGGATGACGAGCTTGCCTGGCCGCGCTGCAGCCGTCGGCGGCGCCGGCGCCTGAGGCGGCGTGGCTTGAGCGATCAGCGCGCCGATCAACCACCAGCTGTTCATGCGCGGGCCAGTCCCGACTCATGGACGCGGTCCGCGCCAAAGAGCCCCGGAAACAGTTTAATCATCGCCGGAAGGACGAAGACTTCCGCCAGGAACGCCATCACCATCGTCAGCGCCAGTAATCCACCGAACCAGGCGCTGGGCCGGTACTCGGAGAGCGTCAGCACCGCAAACGCGCAGCAGTTGATAAGAGCCGTTGTGAGGGCGGCGCGTCCCTCCTGGGTCGTGGCGATCTCAATCGCTTCGTCAGTGGTGGCGCCGCGGCGGGTTTCGCGACGGTAGCGGCTGATGAAATGGATCGTGTCATCGTCCACCACGCCCAGCGCCACGCTGGCCACCATGACGGTCGCAACATTGAGCGAGATACCGAGCCAGCCCATGACGCCAAAGACAGCCAGCACCGGAAGCACGTTCGGGGCAATCGACAGCAACCCGAACTTCCACGACCGGAAGACGAGGAAGATCACTCCGAACACCGTGAAGAACGCGGTGGCAAAACTCGTGATCTGGGAGCGCACGAGATAGTGATCGAGCATGCTGAAGAGCCGGCCCGAACCTGTGACCGTGGCCGTGACACCAGAGCCGGCAAAGATCTGCTGCGCCCGCTCGTCTGCTTCCTGCACCTGCTGAAACACCAGATCGGAACTCATCGATGCCAGCTTGACGGTCAGCTGCGCCCTGGAAAAATCGCTGGCCGCCACGCGCTCGAGTTCGGCCCGTCCCTCATCACCGAGGCCGAAGACCAGCAACTCCTGGGCAACCTCGCCTGGCGTATCGGGAATGACGTAGGCCTCCGGCCTTCCGTCATTCAGCTCCCGATGGATCCGCTTGACGTAATCGGCCATCGACGTTGTCTTTCTTACGAAGGGCAACGTCGCCAGTTCTTTCCCCAGGCGCTCCATCCGCTTCAAGACATCCGGCTGCTGCATGGAGTCGGGAGGGCCTTCCAGGAACACCTGAAAGGTATAGATTCCCGCCAGCCGCGTATCCAGAACCTTCGCGGACGTGTACAGCTCGTGGTGCTCGCTGAAGAAATTGATGTGATTGGTGTCTACGCGCAGGCGCGACATGCCAACGCCGGCAAGGATGACCAGAACGCCCACGACGGCCATCACGGACTTCGCGCGGCGTGTGGCAAACATCGCGACGCCCCGAAGGGGATTGACGAACCACGTCTCCTGCGGCGCGACAGCCGAGTCTTCCTTGATCAGGCCAAGCATGGTCGGCACCAGGACGATCGAAATCACGAAGTCCACCATGACGCCGATTGCCGAACCCATTCCGAATTCCCGCACGGCCACGACCTGGCTCGTGGCCAGTGACAGCATACCCAGCGCGGTTGTGGCGCTGGCTCCGAAGAGCGGCGCCAGCAGGTGCTGGACGGTTCCCACAAATGCCTGTTCCCGGGAAGAATGCCTGCGCTCCAGCCCATAGTGCTGGAGGATGTGCACGTCATCGGCAACCGCCAGCACCACCACCAGCGGAATGATCATGCTGCTCAGCACGTTGTAACTGAACCCGCACAGATCGTAGAGCCCCAGCGTCCACAACAGGCTGATGAAGATTGCCCCAAGCGTCAGCAGCGTCTTCTTGACGGAGCGGAACATCACGAAGAGTGCCAGCATCGTGATGACCAGGATCGGCGGAGTGAACTTCGTCTGGTTGGCGAGAGTGACGCGGTTATACCACTCCGTAATTTCCAGGCTGCCGTTGAAGTGCGCCTTGAAATCCTTCGGGAGTTCGGAGCCCACCAACCGCCGGATTTCCGCCAGCACCTCGGCGCGCACGTCGTCTATGCGCGCCTCATCGAAGAACACGATGAGCGCCGCAACCGTGCCGTCTTCGGAAATGAGGTCTCCTCGGAACAACTCGTCGTCCAGCGCGCGTTGCCCGACGACAGCGGGTGTGTTCCGCTGGAGGTCCTCAATCAGCCGCCTGACGCGCAATCCGCCATCGTCATCGGGGCCAGACGACGGGAGCGTATCGACCACGGTTGCCGTGGCGAGACTGCTGACACGCTGCACCGCCTGCACGCGTTCGATGTCGGCGCTGAGCTTTTCGAGAAAGGCGAATGCTTGCGTGCTGAACATCCGATCGCGGCTTGGCGCTTCGATCGCGATGATGACGGTCCGCGTGCCGCCGAATTCATCGCGGAAGCGGACGTAGTCCTTGAAGACGGGATCGTCGGCGGCGAACCAGGCCGACAGGTCATTGTCGATGGTCTGGATGTGGGCGCGTGGCGCAAGCGCGAGCGCGCCAAGAACAATCAGGCCGGTCAGGAGCCGCCGCCAGCGGTAAATGAACTGGGCGACGCTGAGGCTCACCGGCCGGAGCCTCGTTCGAGTTCCCTGCGGCTGAAATCGGATGCCTTGAGGCCCACGTTGTACTCGACTTTCTCGACAACCAGCTCGGTGCGGGTGCGTTGCGAGGCATCGGCCATGGCCATCTCGAGCACGGTCCAGATGCCACTGACGCGGTCCAGCTTTTTCACATCAAAAGTCTTCTGCAGCTCGTCGCGCTTGTTGTGAATCTCGGCATGGACCACCACGAAGTTGTCTTTGCGCACCAGCGAGACGACACGCGGAAATCTTGCGGATGGCGACTTGGCGCGCGACTCGAGCCGGTACGCCGGATGGGCGGTGCCGTCTGGCGCGGTCCAGGTACTGGATTCGTCGAGAAGCTTGTATGTGTAGTCGGCGAACTCGCGGCCGCCGATGTCTTCGTACGTAAAGTCGCTGCCCACGAAGCTGTCCTGCGTTTCGTTGCCGGCGATGCGGCGCACGCGGCCCAGCGAAGGCAAGTACAGGAAGCGCTCGTCGTCGCCATCCGGCTGTTCCCAGACCAGAAAGCCCGTGCCGTTGATGTCGTTTGGATAAGTGAACCTGGTCAGGGACCGATCGCCTGGCGCGGGCCGGCCTGGCCCGCCCTTGAGGCTCAGCGTCGTGAGCGCCCGCTCCCGCACCCGGCCTTGCCGGTCAAAGAGCCGCATCCGGATTCCCGAGCGGCTGTCTTTGCCGGTTTCGCGGTCCTGCGCCTGACGCGCCACCCATTCGCCCTTGTCCTGTGAAAAAGAAAAAAGCTCGTCCCCGGCCCAGGTGTTAAGGAAGGTTGCGATGAGGAAGAGCGAAACAAGGCGGGACATTAGGCTTACGTAGTCAATCAGCTTCCGGGGAAAGAAAGCCGTGCGGGTCACTTGCTGTAGTCGGGCCGAGAACGACTCCGCAGATTATGTGAAATGTTTCACAAAGAGTCAAGCCCAGGTAAAGTCTCCGTTTTTTCGGGCAAAAGTAGGGCGTCCCATTAGGGGCGCCAAGTAGGCGCGGCTAAAGCCACGCCCTACGAAGACAGCTGTCGCTCGATGCGCCGGTCGGGCACCAGCCAGATCAACGCAACCGCCACGTACAGGCCCAGCGCCACCCAGGTGGACCAGAACGCCATCGGAATCGCCGTGGCGTAGAACAGTGGCGAAATCTTGCCTTTCCAGTCAGAACCCACGGCCTTCCTCAGCAACGAGTCCGCTCCTTGTGAGGCAATGATGCTCTGCTGCAGAAGGAAGTACGCGATTGCCGCCAGCAGCAACACTACGCCATACAGTGCGGCAGGCAACGCTGCAAACTGGTTCTCACCCATCCATCCGGTGGCAAATGGAATGAGCGACAGCCAGAACAACAGATGCAGATTCGCCCACAGCATCGCCCCTGTTACTCGATGGGTGGCGTGCAACATGTGATGATGGTTGTTCCAGTAGATGCCGAGATAAACGAAACTCAGCGCATAGCTGAGGAATACCGGAAGGAGTTTCGCCAACGCCTCAGTGGTGGTTTCGTGCGGCACTTTCAGCTCCAGCACCATGATGGTGATGATGATGGCCATCACGCCATCGCTGAACGCTTCCAGGCGGCCCTTACCCATCCTTGCGCTCCCCGGAGGCGGCGTGGTGAGACCCGGCGATCTCCCGTGGCACGTCGAAGAAATCGACAACGCCGGTATCAAGGGAGTATTCAGCGCCGACAATCAGCAGCCCATCGCGGTCGATGACCTGTTCCAGCACGTCGGACCCGTGCCGAAGGTGGTTAACCGATGCGCGAATGTTGGCCCGCACGGCTTCGTGGGCGAGCGCCTTCAGGTCATGTCTCAGTTCTGTTGCCAGCAGCGGCTCCACTGACGGCCGTATCCGGTCAACGATGGATCGGAGATTTCTCGACTGATCCTTCGAGGGTCTTCCCAGTTCCTCGATGGTCGCGTCGATGGCGCCGCAATTGGAATGTCCCAGCACCACTACGAGCCGCGTGTGGAAACGCTCCGCGGCAAACTCGACACTGCCCACCTGCGATGGCGCAACGATGTTGCCTGCTACACGTATGACAAACAGGTCGCCCAGCCCCTGATCGAAGATCAACTCCGCCGGCACCCGGGAGTCCGAGCACCCCAGAATGATGGCGAACGGCTCCTGAACGTCGGTCAGGGCCATCCGCCGGGTGCGGCTGGTCAGATTGTCGTCGCTGCGAACTTCAGCGAAAAAACGTCTGTTGCCCTCGCGCAGAAGCGCCAGGGCTTCGAATGCAGAAATCATCCGCGAATGCCCCTCACTTGCCAGGCCGCAACTTGAGCCTGGACGCCGCGAGCGCCTTCGCGGTGATCCCGGCGCGATAGTCGGCCAGCTTCCGGCCAATCTCAACAACCTTCTTGATGTCTGTCTGATCGACGCCGTGCAGGCTCAGCAGACCCGCCTTGCGCCGCTCCTCGGCGCGAATGAGCCTGGGATCGACAACCGCAATCTGGGCCTCGTAATAGATGTCGTCATGCATGCCGTTACGAGTATCAGTGCGGGAGTCGGGCGGCTGGCCCGTCGTCTTGTTGATTTGGGTGATGCCCAGCGTCTTCAGGAAGTCATAGCTCCAACGATCTTCGTTGTAGTACTCCGGCAGAAAGTGCACGCGCGCCGTTTCGGCCGACCACTTCGCGTTGAGCGCATCCGCCACGTTCTTCATTCCGGTCTGATTCCCGCCGCTGTCGCCCAGCAGCACGATGTCGATGAACCCGTGGGCCTTGTAGCTCCGGCAGATATCCGTGAGCAGCGCTTCGTAGGTGGCAGGCTCCAGGCTGATGGTTCCCGCATACGACATATGACCGCCGGGCGTAGGCTCGATTCGCCCCTCCGGCACGAACTTTACAATGGGCGCGATCAGTGAACCCGGAATGGCCTTCGCGATGGCCGGCAGAACGGTCTGCAGCACGAAGTTGTGTTTGCCTCCGGCCACGTAGGGGCCGTTCTGCTCCACCCCCCCAGTGCCAATGATGATCGTCGTCGTCCCGGCCTTGACCAGGTCGCGCATCTCCATCCACGTCAGTTCTTCGGCCCACAAACTCTGACCGGCATCGATGGGCCGGGGGGCGCTGAGCTGGGCCGGGCCCTGCGCGAACAACGTCACTGCGAGTGCCGTTACCAAAAGTCCTGGGTGCATCGTCCTGCCTCCGTCGGGTTAGTGGACCACAAGATACACGCAATACACGCAGGGCGTCGTCCGTAGGGCGTCGTACGTAGGGCGTCCCTTCAGGGGCGCCTGATTTACGCGGCTGAAGCCACGCCCTACATTTGTCGCGCTCACGCCCGCCGCTTGGCTTCGAGCCGCCGTTCTTCCTGCAAACGTTCCAGCTCAACCACCGAGTGATCCGCGTACTGCATCGCTGACGCGATGGCGTGGTGCCCGGCACGCTCGGCAATCAGCGTATGCATCTGCTGGCAGACGCGGCGATACGCCGGATGCCCCTGCGGCGCGGTGCGAAGCTCGATGACATGCATGGCCTCTCGTGCATTCATGTCCATCACGAAGCGCACGCGATACGCCATCGGCACCACGTACTGCGCCACCTGGGGGAAGCCTGCTTCCGCAAGTCCTTCATGCACTTCGGCGCAGGTGTCCATGACCCGCTTCCAGTCGGCGTCGCCGCCGGCATCCACAATCGCCTCGGGCTGCGTGTAGCCGTGGGACACCGACAGGGCCTGCCAGTCAATCGTGCAGAGGCGATGGCGTTGCAGGTCGCGGAAGGCGCCGTAGTCGGTCAGCACGTCGAAGCGATAGCCCGTTCTCTCGAACGCACGGCCTGGCTTATGGCGGCGGTTCGATCGATTGCCCACATACGCAGTGAGCACGGCCGCTCGATCTTCGGGTGTCATGCGCCGCGCCAGGTCCAGCAACTGGTCGTCGGCGAATGACGACGAGGCGTAGAGGGCCGCAGCCACCACTTTGAGTTCGCCGTCGGGATCGAAGTCCGAGAGCACCACCTCGGGCCGGCCCTCGCTCGCTTCAGTGGCGGTCACCCGGGCAACGACTTCCGCCGTCGATTCGCGTGTGTCGACGAAGTACTGGCTCCATCGGCCGCCCCGGTCGGGCTGGTCCACTCTCGTGAAGAACGCCGGCACCACCTTGCGCAGTTCGGTGAGCATCAAGCCTGCGCAGTCGCGCATCTCCACCAGCGGGGATGCGCGCATGCGGAGCAGCAGCGATTCGTAGGCCTGGCCAGTGCCGTAGATACCGACGTTGGACCGCGTGGCCGCGGGCAGCAACCCTCGCAGCGTGTCGAGTGCTTTCGCACGAATCGCTGATTTATAGACACCATCCGAATCGCCAGGCGCCTTCGGATAGCGCGCCTCGAACCAGGTGCGCATTGGCTCGATCCATCGCGCGTACGTTTCGAACGCCAGGTCCAGTGCGGCCACGTATTGTGCCCTGAGAGAGTGCCCGTCCAACTCTGCGGGCACGAGATAGCGCCACGAGTCGTTCGTGCGCTGGGTATACGGGATGTAGCGGGTCGATTGCTCCAGATAGGCCATCAATCGGCCGCGTTCCAGGACCTTCGTCAACAGATTAGATACGTCCTCGCACGCCACATGCACGCCGCCAAGCTGCGCCACCGAGTCGTCGCCATACTCGTTGAAGATCTTCATGTAGAGCTGGTCAGCCCTTGCCGCACCTACTCCACCGGGGCCTTCGGCGCCGGTAGACTGGACTTGCTCCAGAAACTCATCGAGGAACAGCCGCCGCAGAGATTTCGCCGATCGCGAATAGCGGGCAAACAGCGCGCCTTTCACTATCTCCGGCAGATTGATGAGCGCGAAGACCGGCAGGTCGACGTTCGTGAAGTACGGCGCAAGCGCCGTGCGTTCAGACTCGGTGAATTCGCTTCCGCCGGTCACCCGGCATCCTCGCCATCGTCATCAGGATGTCTCACCCAGTAGCGGTCGTACTCTTCGAGGTAGCTCAGCGACTCGAACGTTTTCATACGATCGAAAAACAGGATGCCATCGAGATGATCGAACTCGTGCTGGATCACGCGGGCGGGAAAACCCCTGGCTGTGAAAGTGATGGCGCGGCCCGTCCGGTCAAGTGCTTTGACCTTGATCGTGGGCGAGCGAGGGACGCGGCCGCGAATATCGGGGATACTCAGGCAGCCTTCCCATCCCAGTTCGTTTGACGCACCCACCAACGTGATCTCGGGATTGACGAGGGCCATCAGCGGCATCTCCTCGTCGTCGCTGATTTCGACGCCGATGGGCTTCGACCGGATTCCCGCGACGAATACGCGGACGCTCTCATGCACCTGCGGTGCCGCGAGTCCCACGCCGGAATACTCGCGCATCGTGTCGAACATGTCGTCGATGAGGCGCTGCACAGCCGGCGTGCCGATGGTTTTCGGATCGATGGGCTGGGCCACCGTCCGAAGCACGGGATGCCCGAGCCGTGAAACCTTCAGTATCGCCATCAGTTCAGTTCCCCAGCTCCCCAGCTCCCCAGTTCCGCAGCTCCCCAGTTCCCCAGTTCCCCAGTTCCTCAGCTCCCCAGCTCATCAGCCGACGTGGCTCCATATACGGAGAACCAGGGGCTGGCCGGCTTGATGGCTTCGTTGACGTTCCTGATGTTTTCCACGCCTTTGGTCTCGAGCCACGTGCGGAACGCGGCGGAGCCTTCCTTGGCGAACACCGACATGCCGTCCTTCCAGGTGGCACGACCGCAGAGCACGCCCGAGTAGCGCACGCCGGACTCGGCCGCAAGCGCCAGCCCTTCGGTGAACTCCGAGTTGCTGACACCCGCCGACAGGTAGATGAACGGCTTGGTGGACGCCTTGGCTGCGTCCAGAAACTTCTGCTTTGCTTCGTCGCGGGTGTAGGCCACCTGCCCCGTCTTGTTTGAGTTGGCGCCCTCGACAAACTGCATGTTGATGGGAATCTCGACCTTCATGACGTCCACGCCATAGCGGTCCTTGGTGAATTCCTGCATGGCGCCGGTCACCACGTCGGGCTTCTTCTTTGCGTATTCAAGGCCCTTTTCGTCGGCGCCCTCTTCATACCCGACGAATTCCAGAAAGTACGGCAGGTCGTTGGCCCGGCACTCATCGCCGATGCGCTCCACCCACGCGTGCTTGAACTCGTTGATCGCCTTCGAATCAAACGGCGTGTAGTAGAGGAGGATTTTCAGGCAGTCAGCGCCGGCTTCCTTGAGCCGCCGGACTGACCAGTGATCGAGCAGGTCGGGCAGCCTTCCAGGGGTGTTACCGTCGTACCCGGTCTTCTCGTACGCCAACAACAAGCCGGCGTTCTTCGCCCGGCGCTTTGACGGACCAATGCCCCACTCGGGATCCAGCAGGATCGCGCTCGCATGCGGCGTCAACACTTCGGTGACGAGGCCCTTGAACTCTTCCATCATGGCGTCAGTGACATCGTGGCCACTCTCCTTCGCCAGAGACTTCTTGAGCGACCCGCGTTGATCCATGGCCGCGGCGGCGATGACGCCCCGCTCATCGGACACGGCCTTCATTCCTGCAAGTTTTCCTGGAGTCATCCTCATTGTCTTGTCTCCTGAGCCAGCGAACGGCGCATTTTATCATTCTCCAAAAAGCCGGCCTTTCCCTCGGGCCGATGTCGTGCGGGAAAGAGGCGTTCCTCAACGGACGTTAGGCGCAACGCCTCTGTCACAAGCGTTTCCACGTCAAGGAGCGATTCGGCGGCGCGCACTTCTTCCAGGCCGGCACGTGTGGCCGGATTGCGAGACGTGAACAGCGTGCAGCAGTCCTGGTCAGGAAGAATGGACGTCGGATACGTGCCCAGACGAATGGCTTCCTCCGTGATTTCTTCTTTATCTGAACTTATCAGCGGCCGGAGCACCAGCATGGGCGTTGCGTCATCAATCGCCCGCATGTTCTCGATGGTCTGTGAGGCCACCTGGCCAATTACGTCTCCGGTGATCAGCGCGTCGGCATGCACACGCTCGGCGATGCGTTGCGCGATGCGCAGCATGAGGCGGCGATAGATGACCACACGAAGCTCGGCAGGCACGGTCACCATCACCTGTTGCTGAACGGCGCCAAACGGCACCAGATACAAGCGCGTCTTCAATTGATGCCGGGTCAGGATCTGCGCCAGTTCGCGGACCTTCTCCTGCGACGCCTGGTCGAGGATCGGATAGCTGTGAAAGTGCACCAGCTGCACCTTCACGCCGCGCCGGATAATGCGCCACGCAGCCACCGGTGAGTCGATGCCGCCAGACAGCAGGCACAGCGCCTTGCCGCCGGTGCCGACCGGCAGTCCTCCGGCTCCACGTTCCCGGTCGAAAATGATGAACGCTTCGCCGGTCAGGATCTCAATTCGAATCACTGACTGGGGATGCGATAGGTCAACAGGCCAGCCCAATTCAGTGTGCACCCGGGCGCCGATGATGCGTTCAACTTCAGGCGAGGGCACGGTAAACCGTTTGTCCGCGCGGCGCGCCTTGATTCGAAACGATCGAGGCGGCTGGCCTCGCAAGCCTTCAAGGACGGTGGCTGCCATGACGTCCACGTCCGCCGCCACGTGTTCCGCTTGGGCAAAATTCGCGATACCAGGCAGGCGCCCCAGGCGAGTTCGGGCTTCTGCCCAGTGCTCCCCAGACTGAAAGCGCAGCTGAATGCGACCATGGATCACCGCCACGTGCACCACGTCCAGATCCGCCAACAGCGTGCGGATGTTCCGGATCAACGCGTGGACGAACCATGGCCGATTACGGCCCTTGAGCGCCAGTTCCTTGTAGTGGACGACGACCGACGTCACAGGGTGATCATAGCCGCGTCGGCCGCGCGATGGCCGCTGATGACGCCGCTTTCAATCGTCCCCGGCAGCCCTGTGTCCGTCCAGTCGCCCGCAAGGAAGAATCCCGGGACGGCAGTTTGCGTCCGAGGCCGGGGCGGTGCATCTGGCGCCAGCGAGAATGTTGCGCGCGCCTCACGCACCACCAGCGCCCGAAGACAAACGGCCGACGCGGCGCCCGGCAGACACATCCGCAGTTCGCGTTCGGCGAGCGTGGCCAGTTCCTCGTTGCCCTGACGCAGCAAAGCCTCGGCGCCGCTGGCGACCAGAGAATAAGGACGTCGGGAATCTTTTTGCTGATCATCTTCAAAAAGACTCCCGACGTCTTTATTCCTATTGAACACCCAATGAAACGCGGTGCCCACGAAACCAATCTGGCGCGCGCTCATCACTGGACGATCGAACCAGAGGTACACCGTCACGATGGGCGCCGATCCAAGCCGGGCGGCGGCATCGACGATCGCTCCCAAACGCGCCGGCGCAGGACCATGAAACAGTCGTCCGAAGGCGTGCCACGGTACGGCGCTGATGATCGCTCTGGGCGTCAGCACTTCCCCACCAGCCACCACGCGGTTCTGTCCTCCCGACGGATCGAGGTCCACACGCGCGCTCACTCCCCGCCTTACAAATCCGCCGCGATCCTCTATGAACCGGGCCGCGGGTTCGGCATACAGTTCGTCCAACGGCACACTCGGCAGGCCGATTGACGATGCATCCGGCGCTGAACCGAAGAGTTCGCCGACAACCCGCACAAAAGGCTGCGCGGCCGCCACGCCCGGGTCCTGATTGAGGGCAGCATACGCGAGGGGATGCCACAACCACTCACACAAAGACGCCGGCTGGCCCTGCTGGCTCAGCCACTCGGCCACGGTGAGGTGCGACGGAACCCATGCGGCGGCAGCGGCGGCACCTTCGCGCCGCACGGTCCACATCAGAGTGGCAAGCCGGAGCGCGGCGGCGCGATCTCTGAGTGGAATCGCCTTCCACGACAGCACGCCCCTGACCAGATGGAGCGGCGGCCGTGACGCAGGACAGCGGAGCGTAAACGTCCGCCCACCGGCATCCGCCATCGTCAAGGTCAATGTGGCATCCAGAGGCGCCAGATCCGCAGTGCCGAGGACGCGGAGGAAGTCGTACGTCTCGCGGTAGCAGCCGAACAGCGCGTGCTGACCGTTATCGAGCCGCAACCCGGACTCGCGGTCCGTAAACGCAGTGGCTCTTCCGCCCAGACGTGGCGCCTCCTCAATCACGGTCACGCGCACGCCTCTTGACGCCAACCGCACACCGGCGGCCAGTCCCGCGCAGCCCGCGCCGATGACGACAACGTCGCGCGTGTCAGTGCTTCGGGATGCAGCCACGGTGAAGGGCCCACCAGGTGCGAAGGGCCAGCCGCGCCTGCGCTGGCCGCGGCACGCGCACGAGCTGGCTGAACACGTCATAGTCGGCCGCCTCGATCCGCTTCAGCAGCTCGAAGTAAATGCCGTGCATGATTTCGGCGGCAACGAACCTCGAGGCATCGCCACGCGGCAGTACGGCCACCGCACGCCCAAAATATTCGCGGGCACGACCCGCCTGCTGGACGAGCGCGGCTCTGACCCTGGGCGAGCGCGCGCCTCCATCGGTCCGCTGCACTTCGCGGCGAATGTCATCCTCGGTGCATCCGCAGGCCGCCAGATCCGCGAGCGGCAGGTACAGTCGGTCGCGGCGGTAGTCCACGGCCACGTCGCGCAGGATGTTCGTGAGCTGGAGTGCGACGCCCAGCTCGCGCGCGTAGGTCAGGACCGCTTCGTCCTTGTACTGAAAGATCTCCGCGCACATGAGTCCAACCGACGAAGCAACACGGTGGCAGTACGGCTCCAGGTCAGCGAAGGTCTGGAAGCGCATCGGCGCGGCATCCATGCCCACGCCATCGATGAGGGCATCAAATTGTTCGCGCGGCAGGTGGAACGGCTTCACGAACGGCTGCAGCGCCTGGCCTTGCGGCGTCAGTGGCGAACCGCCTTCGAAAATGCGAGCGACCTCGGCTCTCCAGAGTTCCAATGCCGCCGCGGCCCGTGCCGGGTCCGTTTCCAAATCGACCGCGTCATCAATCGCGCGGCAGACGTCGAACACCGCCGTGATGGCGCGCCGCTCGGCAGACGGCAGAACGAGAAACGAGTAGTAGAAACTGGTCTTTCGGGTCATGACTTCAGGGCGAGCGTCGCCAGACCACTGCACCCGCGGCAATACCGAGCGCATCGCGCCAGGTTAATGAAGGCCTCGAGAGAAAGACATCGTACTCTGCCGCGGCGAGCCGGTCGAGAATGCGGCGTCCGCCCAGCCAGGTCGCACGTAGCTCCCAGCCGAGCCGGCCTCGCACGTGATCGGCCACGGGGCGGCCCGCATCGAAGAGCGCCCTCGTGCGCTGGCCGACATCCGAGAGCGTCTCGCGCCACTCCGGAGTCCAATGCTTCTGATCGAGCGCATCGAGTTGTGCGCGATGGGAATGCGCCACGTCGAGCGGCACGTAGAGGCGTCCGTTCGCCCAGTCGCGAGCCAGGTCCTGCCAGAAGTTCGTCAGTTGCAATGCCGTGCATACGGCGTCTGAGCGCTGGGCCAGGGCCTCGTCCTTGTAGCCAGCCACGAGCAACATCAATCGTCCCACCGGATTTGCTGATCGGCGGCAGTAGTCGAGCACGTCGGTCCAGGTTTCATATCGCTTCGTGACTACGTCCTGGCGAAACGCACTCAGGAGATCGTTGAGCAGGGCATGCGCTTGCGACGCCCCATCGGTCTGAAGCACGCGAAACGTTTCGGCAAGCGCGACAAAGACCGCGACATGGTCAACATGCCCTCTCGCCTCAGTATGTCCGACGGCCGCCGCATCAAGGCGACGCTGCCAGTCTTCGAGGGCCATCAGCCGATCGGCAGGTTCGCGATAGCCCTCGTCGGCAAAGTCGTCCG
>JBKJJZ010000397.1:0-3276 GCA_046597705.1 Vicinamibacterales bacterium
CCCGGCTGGCCAGGCGCGACGACGGTGAATACCGAGTGTATTCGACGGAGGAGCAACGCCGCCAGGCGGGATGCCCCGCGCGAAATATGTCAACGAATCTCTGACTCGGGACACTAGCTTCCGCGAGCGAAGCCGCTGGGGCGGCAGCGGGCAGACCGCATGATCGCCGTCATATGTGAGTTGCGGGCATCGGCCGTCCGCTTGGCGGGCGAGGAACTTCCATGAACGACCCCGCCTCTTCGCTCCTCTGGCCGGACCGTGCTGCGCGAGATGCTGGCGGGGGATACCGGAGCGCTGGCAGTCGAGTACGTCAGCGCCGGGCTCGCCAAGCTCCAGTCGTTTCCGGTGGACCTGCCGACCTGCCTCCCCGCAGACGCGCGGCATGCCGGCCTGGCATCCGAATATCTGGCCGCGTTGCTCAAGGGCGGAAGCCGAGGACGAGCGTCAGTGCCGTCCGAGGACCCGCACGACCGCCCTTCCACCTCGTCCCAGCGTCTTCGCGTCGTACCAGAAGTCGATCGAGCGAATGACACGATCGCGACCGTCGATGTCGATGACGCGAGTCTCGCCGCCGGCCCGAATGGTGTTTCGCAGTTCGACGTTCTGATCGCCGCCGTTGGCAAAGTGGATGACCACACGGTGGAAGTCCACGGCGTGCCGCTGCACTTCGAACTTCACAGCCGTGAATGTTCCCTTTGCACCGGTTACCGTGATGGTGTCGTGGTCCCCGCGATCGGTGACGTTGCGCGAACCAAGAAGCACCCACTGTCCCCCGCGGCCTTGAGCCCCAATGGTCCCCGCCGCCGCCACCAGGACCACGAGCACAGCCAGAATCATTCGTCGTCGGTTCATATCCCCATCTCCTTCAGTTGTTTCGACCGGCCCCGGATGGCCGGGGTTTAGCCCAGCAGCATAAACCCGACTGACTGTCAGCGCGACAGCCAATAAGTGGCCTTGATGGCCAGCGACCGGCCACGAGTCCGGTAGTCTCTCGGGCCTGGCACGGCCGTCTCGAAGCCCTGGTTGTAGACCACATACAAGTCGCTGCCGGGGCGATAGATATACCAGAGCAGCAGGTTCAGGCTGGCAGTGCGCGTGGCGTCGTTGTACTGAACGAAGCTCTTTACAAACAGGGCCGGCGAAAACGAATAACTGATACGCGTGCTCAGCACATTCGTCACGTACGCGCCTGTCACAGGAAGGACGATGCGGTTGCGCGTGTAGACGTTTTCGACGAGCAGCGTGTCCTTGGGGATGAAACTCACTTCCGCGTGGTACGTCTGTTTGTCGCCGCTGTAGTAGCCGCCGGTCTCGGCCCTGAGCACGGTGTAAACACGTTTGGACTGGCTTGAGGCAAAAGACGCCTTCAGCGTATGCCAGTCGTAACCGGCGCTGGGAATGAGACCGCCGGCGGTGGACCAGTTGAACGGCAGGAAGTCGTACATGGTGTCGTAGTTGACCGACCACGTCGAACTGTTCTGCTGCGTGAGCATGAAATCGTAGCCAGTCGACTGCGACTCCTTTCGACCGGCATGGTTCTCGTAATACGAAGTGTCAATGTTGAACCGCAGCTGCCGTACGCCTTTCCACTTTGGTCGAGGAGTCCAGGCCGCCTGGGCCACGACGTTGCGGATGTCGGTGCGGGGGATGAAGCCCATCTCCGCGTTGAAACGTTCTGCAATGTCTATATATGTGAGGCCGGTCTCAAAGTTCAGCGACGTCCACTTGGCCTTTGTGGCGCCCGCCCAGTCACGGCCACCAGCACCGGGGGTGAAGGTCCTTGCGCCAAGCACCACCCAATCCAGCTTGCCGAAAGTAAACACACCATCAATGCCAACGGCGCGATTGTCCGCCCGGCTCCCTCCGGTGCGATTGAGGAACATGCCGCCGATCGAGGACTTGCCGAAGAGGTCACGCTTGACCCGCACCACGCTGAAATTCGCGCGTGCCACTCTCATTGTCGGCGCGCCCGCCCCTCCGGCCGAAATGCTGGCTTCATCGGTTTCGATGTTCATCGCGCCCATGGTGGTGTGGCCGGCGCGGCCGGTCACGCGGCCCCCGGCCAGCACGGGAATCTCTCGGCCGTCCTGCAACCCCACGCGGCGGCTGTAGAACAACGACAACAACCCGGGGCCGGCCATGGCGCCCGCATTCTGCCCAAAGTCGAAAATGCCTGCGCCCTCGGTGAAGAACTGGCGCTTCTCCGGGAAGAACAGGCTGAAGCGCGAGAGGTTCACCACTTCCTGATCGGCCTCCACCTGCGCGAAGTCTGTCTTGTAGGTGAGGTCCGCGTTGAAGCTCTGTGTGAGGCCCACCCTTAAATCGAAACCGAAGTCTTTCGTCGTGCGTGTCGGAGTGCCCGCGTCGTAGTCGCGGCTCACACGGGGACTGCCGAAGGGCACGAATTCGATACGGCGCCGAGGCTTCACATCACGAAGCCCCTTGAGCACACCGGCGCCCGACATGCGGGCGAAGCCGCTCGCTTGCCATTCGCGCGGGAACGGCACCCAGTAGGTCTCTTCGTTCTTACGGATAATGATCCGGCAGATGTTCAGGCCCCAGATGGTGTCGCCCGGGCCTCCGTCGAACCGCAACTGACTGAGCGGAATCGCGATTTCCACATACCAGCCGCGATCGTCGATGCTCGTCTTGTTGACCCACACCGCGTTCCAGTCGTAGTTGATCGTCCGACCTTCTTCCGACGAGTTGGCGTCCTTGAGCGCGCCAAGGGGATTGGTGGAGAAGTAGAACGCGTTGCGGTGATCGTGAAATGTGTCGATGGAGATCTTGAGCTGGTCTCCCTTGCGCAACCCGGAATCACGTTTCATCTCACTGGCGATGATGCCCTTCGGCTCGCTGTCAAAGGCCCAGACGCCGAAGTAGATCGTCTTGTCGTCGTAGAGAATGCGGAACTCGGTGCGTTCCGTGGACTCCCACCCGAACTTCGGCTCGCGTTGAATGAATCGGCCCTGCACCGGCGCCAGTTGCCACTCGGCGTCGTCGAGCTTGCCGTCGACCTTCGGCGCGCGGCCGTCGGGCAACTTGGCGGCGATGGCCTCGAACGTTTCGTGATCGATCTTCGTGATGTCGGTAATGACGGGACCGGCGGGCGCGGCGGCTTGCGGTACCGGTGTTTGCGCTGAAGCCACGGAAAACACACCGGACATCAGGGCACACGCCAGCACCGCTGGCCAACGACGACACGTCACGCGCGCAATTAGAACACGAATTTCGCCGCCAGTCGCCCGTGCATGCGGGGGCTTGACGTGATCACGC
>JBKJJZ010000402.1:0-3619 GCA_046597705.1 Vicinamibacterales bacterium
GTGGCCGAGCGACGCGACGCCGACACCGGAAATAAAATCGAGGTACCTGCGGCCGTCGCCAGTGATGAGATGCACGCCCTCGCCACGCTCGAAGACCACCGGTGTGCGCCGGTAGACCTGAAGGACGTGTTGAGCTTCCTGCTCCTGAACTGCGGTCGTTGTCAACAAACTCATCACCTGTCACCTCGGCGCGGCTGAAGCCACGCCCTGCCAATTGCGCCCGGGAATCACTGTCTGTTGCTCTCGCGTGAGCGTGGTTCCCGGCAGGCTCGCCGGATTCACGTTCGTGCCAAACCCACGTCCATCCACCAGCCGCACGCTGGGCACTCCGTCTTCCAGCGCTGCCTGGCTGGCCCGCAACTTCGCCACCATGCCCGCTGTCGCGGTGCCGGCGTCAATCATCGCCACCATGCCGGCGACGGTGAGCGCGGGCAACGTGGCGCCAGCTGCGTCAAGCACACCCGCGGTGGCGCCCGCGATGACGAGTTCCGCGCCAATCGCCGCCGCGAGCCGGCACGCCATGACATCGGCGTTCACGTTGAGCACCCCCGCACCCGACGGGCCGGATTCGATGCCGAGGCTCGCGATCACCGGCACGTAGCCCTGCGTCATCAGCAACTCGACCAATGACGGATCCACATCCGCCGGATCGCCGACCAGCCCGAAGTCCGGAGACCGCCGCGCCTCGCCCATGCCGGCGTCAACGCCGGTCAGCCCGACGGCTCGCACGCCTTCCATCACCAGGGCCGCCACGAGTTCCGTATTGCTCGTGCCAGCGAGGACCGCGACGACCGCTTCCAGCGTGGGCGCATCGGTCACACGAATGCCATCCACTTTGTTGGGAACCACGCCGCGCCGCGCGAGTTCTGCATCGATCGCGCGACCGCCGCCGTGCACAATGGCAATTGGCCGCGCCGAAGGCATCGTCCTCACCATTTGAGCCACCCGAGTGCGACCATCCGCGGTTTCGAGCAGCTCGCCGCCGAGTTTGAGGACCAGGGGACCGGTCACCGCAGCCCCGTCCGCTCATCGAACCCGCAGATCACATTGAGGTTCTGCACGGCCTGGCCAGCGGCACCTTTAACGAGGTTGTCCAGACAGACAATCATGATGAGGCGCCCCGTGGAGGCCTCGAACTTCCAGCCGATGTCGCAGAAGTTGGTGCCGGCCACATGCTTGATTTCCGGCAGCGCATCACCGGTCAATCGAACGAATGGTGCGTGCAGATACGCGCCGCCCAGGCACTCAGCGATCGCTTCAGCCGTTGCGGACCTGGTGGTCCGCACGTAAATCGTTTCGAGAATCCCTCGATCGAGCGGCACCAGGTGCGGGACGAAAGTCACCTCGGCACCAAGCTCCTGTTCCATCTCCGCGACGTGGCGATGCCCCAGCACTCCGTAGGCGGACATCGAGCCGTGGTTCTCCGAAAAGTGCGTTCGGTCACTCGCCGCGCGTCCGGCGCCAGAGATGCCTGACTTGGCGTCAATGATGAGCCCTCGACCCAGGTCCACGAGTCCTGCTTGCACCAAAGGCAGGAGCGCCAACAGCGCCGCTGTGGGATAACAACCGGGGCACGCCACCAATGACGCGTGTTCGATCGAGCTTCGATTGTGCTCAACCAATCCATACGCCACCTGATCCGGCATCAGGGTCGTCGCCGGATACCACTTCGCGCGCTGCGCGTTGTCCCGGATTCGAAAGGCCCCCGAAAGATCGATGACCTTCACGCCGGCTTCAAGTAACGGTGGAGCGAGTTCAGCGGCCGCAGCTTCCGGGACCGCCAGAAAAACAAACGACGCTTCACGCGCCAGCCGGGCCCGGTCGAGAGGCTCAATTTTGCCCTCCCAGGTCCTGGCAAGGCGCGGTAACGGTC
Organism: Vicinamibacterales bacterium; assembly: GCA_046597705.1. Classification (GTDB taxonomy): domain Bacteria; phylum Acidobacteriota; class Vicinamibacteria; order Vicinamibacterales; family SCN-69-37; genus SYFT01. Next base: position 1,874 of record JBKJJZ010000402.1, read on the forward strand.
GCGCTGCCGAGTCCGCACTCGATGACATGGCCGCCACCAGTTGGACCTCCGGATGCCTGACGAGCAGGGTCAGTAGTTCCTGCCCGGCATACCCCGTGGCGCCAGCGATGGCCACCCGAATCGGCGATGAATAGTTATTCACCAAGGCAATTAAATATACTCGTTAATCCACCACGGATCAAGAAATATTTCTATCCTAGCGTGCATACTGCATATTCATACTGTATACTCATTCATCGATGAAGTCCTGGCGCCAGTCACAAATTCTTGAAGTTGTCGATCAGGAGGCCGTTGCCTCCCAGGAGGAGCTGCGCCAGAAGCTGGCGGCCCGAGGCATCGAAGCGACACAGGCGACCATTTCCCGTGATTTGAAGAATCTCGGTCTGGTCAAGCGTGCAGGAGACGGCGCGTATGTGCGGCCGGGCGTGGAACGCCGGTCGCCTGTGACGCAAGAGCAGCTTCGGCGGGCGGTGGCGGCCCAGGTTCGAAATATCGAGCGCGTCGGCAACTTAGTGGTGGTGCGCACCGATCCTGGTCAGGCACAAGGTGTGGCGGTATTGCTGGATCGGGCTCAGGTGGCCGAGGTCGCGGGCACGATTGCCGGGGATGACACGATTCTGATTGTCTGCCGCGCCGAAAAGGCGGCATCGGATCTCGAAGGACGCTGGAATGAGGTGGTGAAGACGTGACGCACTCAGGTCCAATGCCGGTGATTGTCCTGGCATATACCGGCGACCTCGAGTCGTCGGTCGCGCTGAGCTGGTTGACCGATCAATATCAGACCGATGTTGTGACGCTGACGCTCGATGTGGGGCAGGGCACCGACTTGAGAGACATGCGCGATCGCGCGCTGGCGATCGGCGCAATCCGCGCACACGTGATGGATGTGCGTGAGGAGTTTGCGCGCACGGCGGTGGCTCCCGCATTGGCGCTGGGTGTTGATGAACCGCGCGTCGCCTCGCTCGCCCGGCCTGTGGTTGCGAAGTATCTGGCTCAAGTCGCCGCGATCGAAGGAACCTCGACGGTGGCCCACGGCAGCCGCATCGCGAACACCGACCCGACCGGACTGAATGGCTTGCTGGCCATCACCCATCCAGCGCTCCGGGTCTTGGCGCCCTGTCGCGACTGGGGAATGTCTGAGGCCGCGGTACTCGCGATGGCGCGCGAACGTGGCATCCCTGTGCCGGTTGCAGGCGCAGAGCTGATCAGTCTGCGCACATTGTGGGGCCGCGCGTTGTCCGGCGAATCGCTTCGCAATTCCTGGGTGGAGGTGCCGTCAAGCGGATTCACGCTGACGCGCTCCGTCGGCGAGTGGTCCACCGTTCCCGCAGTGCTCGACCTCGAGTTTTCCAGCGGCGTGCCCGTGTCACTCAATGGCATCGCCATGCCGCTGATCGAACTCTTACCCAGTCTCGAGACTATCGCCGGCGCTCATGGACTGGGGCGGTTGGACTTTCCCGCCGTTCCTGGCGTGCGTCCGCGGATCGTGGAGGAAGCGCCCGCGCCTTTCGTTCTGCACCACGCGATGCGGGCGATGTCCGCGGTGGTCCCCGCGATGTGGCCGGCCGTGCGTGGCGCCGTGCGCATGAAGTGCTTCATGGGTGAGTGCGATATCGAGGAAGTGAGCCTCTAGTGTCCCGAGTCAGAGATTCGTTGACATATTTCGCGCGGGGCATCCCGCCTGGCGGCGTTGCTCCTCCGTCGAATACACTCGGTATTCACCGTCGTCGCGCCTGGCCAGCCGGG
>JBKJJZ010000434.1:0-3512 GCA_046597705.1 Vicinamibacterales bacterium
GAACTCCCGAATGCCGCGAGTCACCATGGACTTCCGATTGTACTCCACGGTGAATGGCAGGCTGGAGTCGTCGAACGCATCCCGGAGCTCCGCTCGCACGCGGAAGCTGAGCGGCTCGGGCCCCATGATCGCCTCGAACCTCGAACCTCGGACCCCGAACCTCGAACCTCGAACCCTGGTTGTGTCGCATTATTTCAGCGACACAACCAGATCCTCGAGCCGGTCGTAGCTCAGGGCCGCGCCCTTCTCCATGCCGGTGCTGATGACCATGTCGCGCACCTCCTTCGATTCGTACCGCGCGGTGGCTGACATCCGCGTCTTGCCACCCTCTTCAATCAGATCCGTCGTCACCACCGAGACGCTGTCGGGGAACATCTCGAAGATCTCGGTGAACGCGAGCCGGCTGTGCGGCACGATCTCCAGGTATTCGCCGTGGAATGCGGCTTCGCCTTTCGGATGTTTGTTGACGAAGCGCCAGGCGCCGCCCACGCGCAGGTCGATTTCGCAGACCGGCACCGAGTAGCCCTCGCCGAGGTTGCCCCACCAGTTGCGGACGTGCTCGGGCCGCGTCATTGCTTCGAACACGAGTTGCCGTGGTGCATCGAAGAGGCGTGAAAAGTGGATGTCCCGGTCGGCGGGCGTGGTGACTTTGAACGAATCGCTATTTGCGGACGCGCGGCTTGCGAGCATGGATCTTCTCCCTGGTTGTGGTGGCCTTGCTGGCTTTCATGGTTTTCAGATACGTGTCGAGCCGGTCGAGGCGGCCCTCCCAGATGTGGCGATACGCTTCCGCCCACTTCGCCACTTCCTTCAGCGGCGCGGCGTCGATGCTGCAGTGGCGAAACTGCGCATCGTGGCGTCGCGCGATGAGTCCCGCGTTCTGCAGCACGCGCAGGTGTTTCGACACCGCGGGCATGCTCATGTCGAAGGGTTCGGCCAGTTCGGTGACCGAGCATTCGCCGGTCACGAGCCTCGCGAGGATCGCCCGTCGCGTGGGGTCTGCAAGGGCGGCGAAGGTGGCGGAGAGTTGGTCAGCAGGCATGTGTAATCAACCTATCGGTTACTAAACTTGTAGGTTAAATATAGCACATGCCGTCGCGTGTCAAGCGGCGAGCGTCCGGCGTCCGTTCGGAGGGCGCCGGTACGTAGGGCGTCCCTTCAGGGGCGCCGAGACGGCCAGCCGCCTGGCAGGAACTGCAACACCGCCGTGCTCCGGAATCGCAAATACTGCCACACGTCGTCTTTTGCGCCCGCATTAATGCCGGGATTTGGTTGGCACGGAAGTCGCTCGTCAAGACGAAGTTGTCGGGTTGACGCCGACGACGGTATCCTGAGGAGGCGACGGCATGGCGAGCGTGGAAGAACGGTTGGCGTACCTGGAAGGACGCGTGGAGGATCATTCTCAAATGGTGAATGGAATTCGCGAGTCGATTGGGAGCTTGGAGGCGCGAATGGACCGGCGCTTCGAGCAGATGGACCGCCGGTTCGAGCACCTCGACGGGCGGTTCGAGCAAATCGATCGGCGCTTCGAGGCCGTCGATCAGCGTTTCGAATCGCTCGACGCGAAGATGACGCGCCATTTTCTCTGGCTGGTGGGGATTCTGATCACCGCCCTGGGCGCCGTCGCGGGCGGCTTCGCATCCCTCGCCTCAGCCCTCGCGGGCCGCTGAGGCGGCTGCCAACCCCGATCGTCGTCGTCAGTCACGGGCGGCTGCGGGCCGAAGTACGCGGGCCCGTTCCGCAATCACACGGCGGAACGGCTCAGATGCCTGCACTATTGCGTGCCTCCAACTGCGCCAGCAGGTGCGTCACGTCCGCCGCAAACTGCGGGAGTTCCGCCACGATCCGTTGTGCCTTCGCTCGATCGTAGGAATGGCTCGTGATGTTGCGGGCTTCGCGATACCCGTGAAATCGCGAGACATCCGTCACGAGACCCGCTTCGGCCGCAGCTCGTACCACTTGCATGAACGTCAGCTCGTCGATCGCGGCAGGTACCGGCAGGATCTGCTCGAGCTGGCGTTTCATGAACTTGAAGGCAAGCTCGTAGGTGAACTCGAACGCCTGGATCGATGCGGCCCGGAACTGGTCCTTCAGTTCCGGGTTCGCGGCCAATTCGGACTCGAGATACCGGAGGCTGGTGTTGAGCGCCGTCAGTGCTTCACGAAGCGATGAAAGATCCAGCGGCATGGATGGCGGCTCCGTCGGGCCAGTATGCCCAGCCCTCGCCGGGACGGTCAAGGTCAGGTGCCGCCTGAGCCGTCACTTGCCTGTAGTACGTAGCAACTGTCTTGGCGTGTCAAGGCTCACACCGCCACGCCCTGCGCGCGGCCCCCTCCGCTGGGTGCGGGGGCCGTGCTCGGGCGCGTCGGCGTGAGCGTCCACGGGGTCTGCTGTTTGAGCATCGCATTGAGGATGGTAAGCAGCTTATGCATCGCCGCGATGAGGGCGACCTTCGCGGGCTTGCCCGCGTCGCGCAACCGCTGGTAGAAGGTGCGGAGCACTGGGTTGTGCCGGACGGCGACGACGGTGGCCATATAGAGCGCTTGACGCACGGCGGTGCGCCCGCCCCAAATGTGCCGATAACCGGTGCGCACGCCGCTGTCATCGTTGAGTGGGGCGACGCCGACCAGCTTCGCAATTTGTCGATGGCTCAGGCGCCCCAGCTCGGGCAGCGACGCGATCAGGCGGGCCGACGTGCGTGGACCAACGCCGGGCGTCGACTGGAGCAACGCATCGCGACCGCGCCAGAGCGGACTCTGCCGAAGCCGGGTCGTCGTTTCCTTCTCGAGATCCTTGACCCGTTTTTCGAGCCAGGTGATGTGCGCCCGCAGGTCCTTCTGCACCGCCGGTCGCGCTTGGTAGGCGCGATTGCGCTCCGCCGTCAGCATGTCCACCAGTTGCCGGCGCCGCGCCACGAGTGCGGCCAAGTCGGCTTGCACCGCATCGGCCAGGGGACGCGGCGTGGGCTGCATCCGCATGGCAAACTCGGCCAAGACGTGCGCGTCGATCGCGTCCGTCTTCGCCAAAATGCCGCGGGCTTTGGCAAAGTCTCGCACCTGCCGCGGATTAATGATCGCCACCGGCAGTCCCGCCAACGCGAGGGCGGTGGCCACGCTGCTCTCGTACCCGCCCGTCGCTTCGAGCACGATCAACGCGACGACCTCTCTCTGCAATCGGGCCAGGAGTGCCGCCCAGCCCGCCTCATCATTGGTGGTGTGCCACACGGACGTGGGCTCGGTCGTCCACGCGACGTCCAGCGCGGCCTTCGATACATCAATCCCGACAAAACACGACACCGCCATCGCACCCTCCCGTCTCACACGCAACGACACGCGCTCCGCCTTGCGGCATCCGAGGTTTTCCCTCGATCAACTGTGCGAGCTCTGGTCGTCAAAAAAGACGCGGCGCCCTGGCTACGTAACGGTCTGCGAGGACCAAGGGCGATTCGGGCTACTGCGTCCAGGTGGAACGGAATCTAAGATACAAGGGCGTGGCTTTAGCCGCGCCAATTC
>JBKJJZ010000601.1:0-7742 GCA_046597705.1 Vicinamibacterales bacterium
CGATCAGACGGGCATCACCAGTCACGCCCGCGCGAGACAGCAGCGTGACGGCGCTGGCGCGGCTGCGCGTCGACGCCGCAAGCGCTGGCGCCGTCACGCTGCTGTCTCGCGCGGGCGTGACTGGTGATGCCCGTCTGATCGGCGTGGCGCCCGGCGCCGCGTACGGCCAGGCGAAACAGTGGCCGCCGGCGCGCATGGCTGAAGTCATCGCGCGGCTGGTGCGCGAACACGATGCGACATGTCTTCTTGTGGGCGCGGCACACGACCGGTCCGCTGGCCGTGAGATAGAATCCTGGCTCCGATCGCACGCCCCCGACACGCAATCGCGTGTCATCGACTTTATTGGGCGTACCGATCTCGGCAGCCTGGTGGGATTGGCAGCAATGTGCCGTGTGTTTGTGTCCAACGACTCAGGGGCGATGCATGTCGCAGCGGCACTGGGACGACCCGTCGTCGCCATGTTCGGCCCGACCGATGAGCGGGCGACGCGTCCGCTTGGCGTGGCCGACGTGCTGACGGCCGATGTGTTCTGCCGGCCGTGTCATCTGCGCGACTGTCCCATCGATCACCGCTGCATGAAGCGCATCGACGCCGGTGCCGTGTTTGCCGCCGTCGCGCGACACCTCCAACAGCCTTCGGAGGGCGGGCCCTTGGACCCGGCAATGCAGTGACTCGCCCCGCAGTGTTCATCGACCGCGACGGCACGATGATCGAGGAGGCCGGATATCTCGATCGCGAAGAGGATGTTCGATGGTTCCCGTGGACCGTGGATGCGATTCGGCTGCTCAATCGCGCCGGGTATCTCGTGTGTGTCATCACCAATCAGGGCGGGATCGGGCTTGGCCACTTTGACGAGGCGTTTGTGAGGCAACTGCATGCCTCGCTCGACGCCAGACTTCGCGAATCCGGAGCCGTTATTGACGGGTGGTTCTTCTGTCCTCACCATCCGCGCGCGATCGTGCCCGGACTGCTGGGACCCTGCGAGTGCCGTAAGCCCGGCCGCGGCATGATCGATGCCGCGTGCGCGCGTTGGGACATTGACCTTTCGCGGTCCTGGGTTGTTGGCGATCGCGACCTGGATGTGTTGACGGCCACGAACGTGGGCGCGCGCGGCGTGTTGGTGCGAACCGGGTATGGCGAGCGCGAGTGGCGGCTGAACCGGGACGCATTTCCGGCGGGCACGCCGGTCGTCATGAACCTCATGGAAGCGACATCGTTGATATTGGCGGAAGGGGAGCCGGCGGCGTGACCACACTGGACCGGCAGCGATTTGCGGATCTGGTCGCGCGTTTTTCGCGCGCCCGCATCGTCGTCGTCGGCGACCTGATCGCCGACGAGTTTCTCTACGGGCAAGTGGAGCGCGTCTCGCGCGAGGCGCCTGTCCTGATTCTGAAGTACGACACCACGGAAATCGTGCCGGGCGGCGCCGGAAACGCCGCGAACAATGTGGTGGCGTTGGGCGCGCGCGTACGTGTGGTGGGAACGGTAGGGTACGACGACGCGGGCCGTCGATTGCTGGATGCGCTGCCGGCCAAAGCCAACACGCGCGGTGTCGTGCGAGTGCGCGGCTATGTGACACCGGTGAAAACGCGAGTACTCGCCGGTGGCGTTCACTCGGCCAAGCAGCAGGTGGTCCGGATCGATCGCGCAGGCCCCGCGCTCACGATCAGGCAACATGCAGCAGCGGTGCGACGAGTGGAAGACGCGCTGGCAGCGGCGCTGGCCACGGCCGATGTTGTGATCGTGTCGGACTACGGCGGCGGGTTGTACACGCCGGAACTTATCGCGCGGGCGGAAGCCAAGGCGGCGGGGCGGGAGAGAGGACCTGCGCGGCGGCCGGTGGACCCCGCCTATGTCGGCCGGGTGCCGATGATCCTCGTGGACTCGCGGTATGGACTGGCGGGCTTCCGTGGGGTAACGGCGTGTACGCCGAACGAGGCGGAAGTGGAGACGCTACTTGGGGTGTCAATCGGCGACGATCCCGAGGCGCTCGAGAAAGCCGGACGCGCGTTGTTGCGGAAGCTGCAGTCGAGAGCGGTGCTGATTACACGAGGCAGCCGGGGCATGGCCCTGTTTGAACCGGGCCGGCCAACGGACCATATCCCAATTGTCGGGTCCGATCAGATCGCAGACGTGACTGGCGCCGGTGACACGGTGATTGCCACGTTTGGACTGGCCCTGGCCTCGGGTGCGACGTTTGGTGAAGCAGCGCGCCTGGCCAACTATGCCGGCGGCCTGGTCGTGATGAAACGCGGAACGGCCACGGTCTCAGCTGGCGAACTCCTCGAAGCACTCGGCTAGGGGACGGGTGTCGATCTGTGGAAAACTCCAGCAGATCAGCGCAGAGAACTCTTTGGAGTTTTCCACAGATCGAGACCCGTCCCCCTATGTGGAATCCGTTCGCATGACCGAAATCATTTCTGAAGCCAGCCTGCTCGATTTGATCACTGCGGACAGGCGCGAAGGGCGCACCGTTGCGTTTGCGAACGGTTGTTTCGACTTGCTGCACGTCGGCCATGTCCGGTACCTGCAAGGCGCGCGCGCCGAAGCCGATCGGCTGGTTGTGGCGATTAACTCCGACAGTTCCACACGTGGGCTCAAAGGCGAGGGCCGTCCAATCCTTGATGAGGGCGCGCGAGCCGAACTGGTTGGCGCGTTGCGCTGCGTGGACTACGTGGTTGTCTTCGACGATCCCACCGTCGATCGTCTTCTGAATCTGCTGAAGCCCGATGTCCACTGCAAGGGCACGGACTACACGCTCGATACCGTGCCCGAGCGCGAAACCGTCCGCGCGTACGGCGGCCGCGTTGCCATCGTCGGGGATCCGAAAGACCACTCCACCGCTGCGTTACTCACGAAACTTGGTGGCCTGCGGCAATGAGCGCTGACGCGGCCGGGAATCAACCTGCGCGCATTCTGATTGTCCGGCTGGGCAGCCTTGGCGATTTGATTCACACGCTGCCCGCCCTGGCGGAGTTGCGCGATGCGTTCCCCGCGGCCGAAATCGACTGGGTTGTGGAACGGGCGCATGCGGATCTGCTGGCATTGGTTCCGATGTTGTCGCGAGTGATTGTGCTCGGTGACCGGACGGCTGCTGGTTGGTGGGACGTGATTCGCACGCTTCGCGCGCGCAAGTACGATCTGGCGATCGATCTGCAGGGCCTTGTGAAGTCCGCGTCACTGGCGCGGTTCTCCAGCGCCAGGCGTGTGGTGGGTTTTGACGCCGATTCACTCCGCGAACGAGCCGCGCGCCTCTTCTATACGGAGACGGTGGAAGTCGGCAACCACCGTCATGTGATTGAGAAGAACCTCGCTTTGGTCAGGGGCCTCCAGCCGAAAATGACGTCGGGAATCTTTTTCGACGAAAAAGATTCCCGACGTCATTTCTCATTTCATTTCTCATTTGACTAGGCCGGGGAGGAGGCCGCCGATGCCTTTGCCAAGCAGGCCGAAGGCGGTGGCGGTCACCAGGATGCCCATCACGCGCGAAATGATGTTCATGCCGATCGGCCCCAACCTTCGGGCAATGGGACCTGCCGAGTGGAACGTGATCCACATCACCAGCGCGATACCGAGCGACACTCCGGAAATCACCAGCAGGTCGCGAGCATTCGCAAACGTACTGGCCTGGATGATGACCGTGGTGATCGTTCCCGCGCCCACCGTACCGGGAATCGCCAACGGGACCACGGCCAGCGCCTTCCAGTGTTCCTCGGAGACATCCTGCGCCGAGTCCTGCTCACTCTGGGTGAGCTTGGTGTCTTCGACCGTCACCATGCGCAGGCCGTAGTTGAGCAGGATGAGTCCGCCGGCCGCCTGCAACATCGGCGTCGTCAACCCCATCAGCCCGAGGATGGAATTGCCCAGCCACGCGCAGACCAACAGGATGATCAAGATGGCCAGCGCACTTTGATTCGCCATCCGGCGCTGAATGCCGGGCGCGAACTTGCCCGCAAGTGCCGCGAACAACACTGCCGATCCGAGGGGATTGACGATCGCCAACAGAGCCGTCGAGAAGAGGATGACGTCCTTGATTTCCACGATGGAGTCCGATCAGGTCTTGGCCAGAAGATAGACGGCCGCCGCAGCCAGCACAAAGCCCAACGCTTCCCTGAGCGAGGGCGCGCGCCCCCCGGGCATCATCCACGCGATGCCCGCGACGGCTGCCACCTGCAGCACCGAGACGATGACAATGAAGGGCCCGGTCGGCACCAGCGGATCTGCCGCACTTGACGCATACACAAACACCGCCAGGCCATTGACCACAGCCGCCGCGCCAAGCACCCAGAGCGCTCGACCCGCCGGGACCTGGCTCAACTGCGTCGCCGAAAGCAGTGCGACGGTCACGGCGGATCCCACCATGACGCCTGTGGCCATCCAAGCGCCTGAGACTCGCGACTCACGGCCGATCAGCGGCCACGCGGCGAACGCGAGGGCCACAAAGACCGCCGACAGCAGGGTTCGCGGCGTCATGTCTCTCCCGTCATTTCGCGTCCTCGTTGAGTATCGCGAGCACTTGCGTCTCGAACCACTCCGGCGTCCCCGTGCCCAGGTGTTTCAGGAACACCGTGCCGTCGGCGCGCACGAACCAGGAGACGGGATAGGCGAAGGTGGCGCGATAGGCCTCGAGAATATCGTCACGCCCCTTCGCCACGAACAACGGATAGTTGATCTTGAACTCTGCGGCGAACGCCTTCATCGCCTCGGGCGTGTCCTCCACGGACAAGCCGAGGATGGTGAATCCCTTGTCACCGTACTTCTTCACAAGGTCCACGAAGGCGGGCACTTCCTTTCGACACGGCGGACAATCCACGAACCAGAAGTTCACGATCAGCGGCCGGCCTCGATAGTCCGACAGCTTGACGTCCACGCCGTTCATGTCCTTGACGATGAACCCGAGGTCGGCAATGTCGGTGGGCTTCTTCGGCTTGTTGCACGAAGACACCGCGCCGCCAACGCAGAGCAACAGCGCCAGAACCCTGAGCGCGCGCATCACGTTCAGGGCCGTCCTCCGCCCGCCCGGGGAGGCGCCGGCATGCGCTCCGGCCTCATCGCGGCGTGATACAGGACAGAGGCCAGCACGATGGCGTTCTGCTTCAGGTCGTCGATGACGACCCGCTCGAACGTGTCCACGTTGGTGTGGTGTTCACGAACGTCGTAGTTCTCGTAGTCCTGCACGGGATTGAACCCCAACATGCCGGCCCGGTTGAAGGTCACATGGTCGGTGCTGCCAATGCCTGCGCGAACATTGCGCCGGAAGCCCAGATCTCGAAACGGTTCCATCCAGGCGTCGAAGATCGGCGGCACCGCCTCGTTGTTCTCCATGAACCAGCCGTAGATGGGCCCGTTGCCGGGATCGATATTGAAATAGGTCGCGAGTTTTTCCCGCGCGGCCCGATTCGCGTCGCCCGCCAGGTATTTCTGCACATAGGCAAGCGAGCCCAGCAGCCCTTCTTCCTCGGCGCCCCACAGGGCAATGCGAATGGTGCGCTTCGGCGACAGTCCGGTCGCCTTGAGAATCCGGACGGCTTCGAGCAGCGCGACGACACCATCGGCGTTATCCGTGGCGCCGGTGGCAATGTGCCACGAATCGATATGCGCGCCCATCATGATCACTTCATCCTTCAGCGCCGGATCGGTGCCGGGGATCTCGCCAATCACGTTGCGCGAGTTGCGGTCATCCAGCAGGTGCGCCTGCAGATTCACGCGCACTTTCACCGCCACGCCCTGCTCAGCGAGCCGCGTCAACAGGTTGTAGTGCTCGCCGATGAGGACCACGCGCGGGAGCGTGTCACCGGCCACTTCCCGCGTGCCCGCCTGCACGAACAGCGTGCCGTGTTCGCCACGGCTCGGTCGCAGCCAGACGGCGGCACCGCTCGAGCGCATGGCTGTGGCAATGCGTTGCGCGGGGGTGGGGCCGGCGGCCGGGTCGGCAGTGCCGCGGCCTCCCCGGCCGCCGCGCCCGCCCTGTGCGGCCGCCTGAGGCGCCGATGCGAGGGGCGCATCAACTTGCCCGGGTGCGGTGGGATTTACCCGGTCGGCGCGAATGAAATTGGTCACGGCGGGCTGGTTGAGCAGCGCCGCTCCCTTGAGGCTGCCCTGCGCCTGCATCGCCTCCACGTCCTCGGCGGTCTTTGCCGCGATGAACGCCACCTGCGCCACCACCTCACCTTGCGTCGAGGGACTCCAGGCCTCCGGGTAACCGACGAGCGGCATGTAGCGAGGCTCGACCATCTCAATGGTGAACTTGTCGAGCACCCACCCGCGTGAAAATTCGAATGGCTCGACGGTGACCTTGGTCAGTCCGAACGCCCGCATTTGTCCGGCCGCCCACTCCGCGGCGCGTTTTTCTTCCGGCGATGCGGCCAGTCGCGGACCGATCGTGTCCACCAGCATCGTGAACATGCCGGCCACCTTCGAGCGGTTCAGTCCTTCATCGCGAATCTTTGCGTTCGCGGCGGCATCAACGAACTCGCGAGTGCCCTGGGCGATGCCGACCGTGGCCACCAGGCTGAATGCCGTCGCTCCGCAAAGCCACCGAACGATCCGGCGCGCACGCATCATTGCTGCCCCCAGTAGATCGCGTTGAACAGGAACTTGAACGTGCCTCGCGGCTGCGCGCGCATCAGAATCTCAGGACCGTAGAGGAAGACGTGCCCTTTGCCGACCTGCGCATCGATGGCGATTACGCCCTTGTCAAGGAACGCCTGGCCCCAGGCCCATCCGCTGCGCAGGGGTGCCGGCGAGTCGAACCACGCGATTGGCGTCACGCCCCGCGCCCTGGCGTCTGCCCCCAGTTTCCAGACCGGGCTGTTGTCGAAAAACACGTCGGTGCGTTCCTTCATGCCGAAGGCCAGTGGACTGGTCGTGTCGAGCCGCGCCTCCAGCACCGAGCCGGGGACGTAGTACTTCGTGCGCGGAAGCGGCACTGGCTGGGCACCCGGCGCGGCACCGGGTTCCACAAGCTGATTCTCAATCGCCAACCCGAAGTGCTGCGCAAGATTGGCGGCGGAACTGCCGATTGCCACGATGCGTCCACCGTTCTCCACGAACTGCCGCAACACTGGAATGGTGCGAGCGGCGGTGAGGCTGCCGACTTGATCGCGGTACTCGGCTGGAATGTTCGGCGCGGGACCGGCGGGTGCACCACCGCCGCGCCCGGCGCCACCTCCCCGGCCGGCCCCGGGAACACCGGGAATCGCCCCGGTCACGAAGACCAGCACGTCAAAGTCCGCGTTGAGGTTGCCGGCATCCAGTCTCGGCGCGAAGACGCGGGTGAACTGGAAGTTTGACTGCTCCAGAATCCAGCGCGTCCATCCGGCTGACATCGACCCGCCGTATTGGTCCCAGAGGCCCACGCGCGGGGCGCGGATGGCGGCGACCGCGTTGGTCGGCATCCGGACGGGCACGGGATGCACGCCGAGCGGGCCCATGACCTCGGCCAGTTTCGCGCGACGATTCTCCGCGACGTGGAAGGTACCCGCGGGAAAGACTTTGCCGTCCACAGTCAGCGGCGCCGTGGTGACCGCCACTCCGGCGCCTCCGGCAGTGACAAGTTGGTTCACCGCATCAAAGCTGTTGAGCACCTCGCGGCTCAACAGGTAACCGCCGCCCGCGGACGCCGGCATTGCCGCGCTGCGCAGCGTGATATTCCACTCCTTCACTTCCTCGAATGGCCCGGTGAAGCCATCGAGGATCCGATCGAACTCGATACCCATCTGATACGCGAGCGTCCAGCCGGC
>JBKJJZ010000092.1:0-10944 GCA_046597705.1 Vicinamibacterales bacterium
GCCTCCGCGGAGCTGCCGCGAGAAACCGTTCCCTTCGTTCGCTTGGTCTGCGACCTGTCGCCCATCGGGTCAGCTCCGCCGTTTGCGGAGTGACCCGATGGGCGACAGGTCGCAGACCAAGCGGACGAAGGGAACGGTTTCTCGCGGCAGCTCCGCGGAGGCGGTCCGTCGAGCCCTCAAGGGCGGCCAGGGGTCGGGACGGCTTGTCGGCACGGGCTGAAGCCCCATGGCCTCCGAAAACTACGATCGCGCGACGGCGACCTGCGCGGGCCGCACGACTTCGTCGCCCATGACGTAGCCTGGACGCACGACGCCGATGACCCGGCCGTCTTGATCGGGCGAGGGAGCCGGGACTGTGGAGACCGCTTCGTGCCTGGCGGGATCAAAAGGCTGGTTCATCGGATCGACGCGCGTGACGCCAAGACCCTCGAGTGTGGACACGAACTGCTGGCGCACGAGCGCTACGCCCTTGACGAAGGACTCGGACCCCGGGCCGGCGCCCACGTCGAGCGCGCGGTCGAGATTGTCGAGCACCTCGAGGAACGACACGATCACCGAGCGCCGGCTTCGTTCAACGTCCTTGGTGATCTCCTTGCGCAATCGCGCGCGCGCCTGCTCGAACTCATCCGACGCGCCTCGGTACTTTGTCAGCAACTGCTGAATCTCGAGGTCCTTCTCCGCAATGCGGGCCTCGAGTTCCTCCAGCATTGTCGGCTTCAGTGACGGGACCTGGGCGGGGCTGTCGGATTCGCCGCGTACCCACCAGCGGCGATCGGTGACTTTCATTTCGGACATAAAGGGGAATCTATCAATTGGCGCGGCTAAAGCCACGCCCTACGCCTACGAACGGAACACTCACTCTGCAAAGGAAAAACTCAAAGCGTCGGCATCGGTTGTTATGACGACCGTGCCGCCGTTTTCGAGCTTGCCGAACAGAATCTCATCCGTCAGGCGGTCGCGGACTTCGCGCTGCACCACTCGCGCAAGCGGGCGCGCGCCGTAGATCGGGTCGTACCCTTTCTTCGCCAGCCACTCGCGCGCGGATGGTTCCAGCGTGATCGCCACGCGGCGTTCGGCTAGCTGCGCTTCCAGCTGCAGGATGAACTTCTCGACGATCATCTCCATCGCTTCAGGCGCCAGGGCCTTGAAGGTGACGATGGCGTCGAGACGGTTGCGGAACTCCGGGGAGAAGATGCGCTCAACCGCGGTCTTCGATCGGCTCTCCTTCGAGTTCTGGCCCGAGCCGCCGCCACTATCCATGAACCCGATCGTCTGCGCACTCATCTCGCGCGACCCTGCATTCGACGTCAGGATCAGCACCACGTTCCGGAAGTCCGCTTTGCGCCCGGTGTTGTCCGTGAGCGTGGCGTGATCCATCACCTGCAACAGGATGTTGAACACATCCGGATGCGCCTTCTCGATTTCATCCAGCAGCACCACGCTGTAGGGATGCGTCCGAACTGCGTCCACCAGCAGGCCGCCCTGCTCGAAGCCCACATATCCCGGCGGCGCGCCGATGAGCCGGGCCACCGCGTGCTTCTCCATGTACTCGCTCATGTCGAAACGCACGAACTCATTGCCCAGCTGCAACGCGAGCTGCTTTGCCAGTTCAGTCTTGCCCACACCCGTAGGACCCGTGAACAGAAAACTGCCCGACGGCCGTTCCGGCGCGCCCAGGCCCGCGCGCGAACGCTTGATCGCCTGCGCCACCAGCTTCACGGCTTCGGCCTGCCCAAATACCACGCGCTCCAGCGATTCCTGCAGCGTGCGCAGCCGCTCGCGATCGGACGCCGACGCCTGGCGCGCGGGAATCCTCGCCATCCGGGCGACCACGGCTTCCACATCCGAGGGCTTGATCGTTGCCGGCTCGGCCTGATCGGCGTCGCCGCGGCTGAGCCGATTGACGGACCCGGCTTCGTCAATCACGTCAATCGCGCTGTCTGGCAGGCGCGAATCACGCAAATGCCGGAACGCGAGCTTGGCCGAGGCCTCGATGGTGGCGTCCTCGTACACGACGTTGTGGTGCGATTCGTACCGGCTCTTGAGACCGCCCAGAATCTTGATCGTCTCGTCCACCGACGGTTCGTCGATGGTGATGCGCTGCAGCCTGCGCGCCAGCGCCCGGTCCTTCTCAACGTGCTTGAACTCCTCGAATGTCGTCGAACCAATCACGCGCAAATCGCCAGCGGCGAGCATGGGCTTGATGAGTGTTGCCAGATCCATCGTTCCGCCGGTCGTGGCACCCGCGCCAACAGCGGAATGAATCTCGTCGATGAAGAGAATGGCCTTCGGCCGGCTGGACAGCGCCTTGACTACCGCCTTGAACCGTTCCTCGAAATCGCCGCGGAATCTCGTCCCTGCCAGGAGGCCTGGAGTATCCAGTGAAAAGACCTCTGCGTCCTTGAGCAGCGAGGGCACGCCAGGCTCCAGCAGCCGCTGGGCGAGTCCCTCGGCCATCGCGGTCTTGCCCACTCCCGCTTCACCTACGAACACCGGATTGTTCTTGCGACGCCGGCAGAGCACTTCAATCGTCCGCTGAAGCTCGGCGGTTCGCCCCACCAGCGGATCGAGCTTGCCCATCCGCGCGCGTTCCGTGAGGTTCATGCAATACGCGGCCAGCGGATCCCGCGCGGTGGATGACGGCTCTCCCTGCGGGGGCTCCGGTGTTCCAAGCGTGTCGTTGCCATCGGGATCCGCCTCGTGCATGTCCGGGCCGGGCACGCGCGCCTTCGAGATGCCGTGCGAAATATATTCGAGCACGTCCAGCCGCGTGATGCCCTGCGCCGCCAGCAATCTCGCGGCCTGACTGCGCGGCTGCTGCAGCATGGCGGCAAGGATGTCGCCGGCCTGGACCTCGGACCGCTGCGCGCTCTGTACGTGCAACACCGCTGTCTGCAGCACGCGATGAAACGCCGCGGTCTGCTCGGGTTCCTTCTCGTCGCCGCGCTTGGTTTCTTCGATCGACGCCTTCAGGTAGACACCAAGGTCCCCGCGCAACTTCGGCAGATCGGCCCCACAGGCCGCCAGGATCCGCTCGCCATCCGGATCGTGGGCCAGCGCGAACAGCAGATGCTCCAGAGTCAGGTAGGCATGCCGCCTCGACACCGCTTCGCGGTAAGCGATCGAGAGCACGACCTCGACAGAGGAAGAAAACATCCTGGGGTGATTATGGAGTATTTTCACCTGTCATGTTCCGTCGCATATTGCTCACTTGCGGGCTAATTCTTTCGTTCGTCGCGTGCGACCGCGGCACTCCCCCGGCCCTGACGATCCTGCACTTCAACGACGTCTATGAAATCGGTCCCGGCGAGGGCGGCCGCGTGGGTGGACTGGCGCGTGTGGCCACCGTCATCAAGGATCTGCGTCGTTCACAGTCACCTGTGATCGTGACGCTCGGCGGCGACTACCTGTCTCCTTCTGCACTATCGATCCCCCGGGTCGATGGCGAACCGATCGCAGGCCGGCAGATGGTGGACGTGCTGAATGCCCTCGGCCTTGAGTGGGCCACGCTGGGCAACCACGAGTTCGATCTCCCCGAAGCCGCCTTTCGCGCCCGACTCACGCAGGGCAAGTTCCCCGTCATTTCCTCCAACGTCACCGATGCAGACGGAAAACTCTTTGCAAACATGCAGGAGTTCACGGTTGTTCGGGTCCCAATCGGCGGCAGCACCTACAAGGTCGGCATCATTGGGTTGACGATGAAGTCGGATCCGAGGGCGTGGGTGAAGTACCTGCCGGTGGTGGAATCCGCCAAGGCCGCGATCGCGAAGATGCGGGCCGCAGGGCCCGTGGACGCAATCATCGCGCTCACGCACCTGCCGATGGACGAGGATCAAGCGCTGGTGACCGCCGTGCCTGAAATTGATCTGGCCCTCGGCGGCCACGAACACGAGAACTACCTGCTCTACCGCGGTCCAAACCTCACGCCTATCGTCAAGGCCGACGCCAACGTGCGCACCGTGGCAGTGGTCTCGATGTCTTTTCCCCAGGGCTTCCGCCCTGTCGTGACCGTGCGCCTTCAGCCCATCACAGAAGCGATCCAAGCCGACGGCACGGTGGACGCGGAAGTCAGGCGATGGACGACGACGGCGTTCGATGCGTTTCGCAAGGACGGCTTCCAGCCCGACCGCGTGGTGGCCACGCTGCCCTACAGCCTGGACGGCCGGCAGTTCGCGGTGCGCAACACCACGGGGAATCTGACCAAGGTCATCATGGACGCGCTCATGCGCGAGGCCTCGCCGGACGTGGTCATCATGAACGGCGGCTCGATCAGGATTGACGATGAATTGCCGGCTGGACCGGTGACCGAGTACGACGTGATTCGCATCCTGCCGTTTGGCGGCGCGGTCACGCGCGTGTCGATGCCAGGGTCTGTCCTGCTGAAAGTGCTGGATGCGGGCCAGCGGAACCTGGGTTCGGGCGGATTCCTTTCTACACTCGGCGCGTCGAAGGAGGGGGACCGATGGTTGGTTCAAGGGAAACCGCTGAATCCGTCCACACGCTATCGCGTGGCGATGCCGGAGTACCTGATGACGGGCCGCGAGGCCAACATGCCGTTCCTGACGCGCACGCATCCGCTGATCGGTCACATCGAGGATTTGCGCGATATCAGGCAGGCCCTGATCACCGAACTCTCGGCGGCGTTCCCGGTCAAGCCTCTTCGGTGATTGCGCGCAGGGGAAACCCCGCGCTTTTCGCCATCTTCGTCACCGTTTCGACCTTGGTCTCAGCCACTTCCCACACATAGATGCCGGCGACAGCTGATCCCTGGGTGTGGACCAGCATCATCAGGCGAAAAGCTTCGGCGGGTGATTTCTGGAAGACGGTTTCCAGCACCTCCACGACAAACTCCATCGTGGAATAGTCATCGTTCATCAGGACGACTTTGTAGAGTTTGGGCTCCTCGTTCTTCGGAACAACACGTTCCTTGACGAGATCGCCGGTCTGCTGCTGGTCGTTGCTCACGATGTCGTCATTTGAATCGTTCGACCAGATCCACCAGTTCCGCGATGGTGGATTCGCCGCGGTCCCACTCGTACCAGCCGAACTTGCGATCCATCCGATCGGACTGTGACACACCCGCGCCTGGACCAAGCATCCACGTCTGCAGCGCCAACGGGCGCTCCACCCAGGCGGCGACCACCTTGTCTCCACGCAGGATAGCGACGGTGGCCGTAGCGCCGCGACCATCGGGCGTCTTGAACGCGTCCTGAATCGGCTTTCCGACCGAGGGGGCGACGATACGAAGCGGCACACCGGCTTCGCGGGCGAGCACGGCCACGTACGGCACGGTGTGAACAGAATCGCTGCAGGCGGCGGTGGCGACCACGACGAAGCGGAGCCCCTCGCCCGCCTTCTTCAACCGTTCGATGAGCGCTGCCGATGGACGCGCGCGGTTCGTGTTGCCCTTCCAGACTTCGGGCCTGGCATCGGCGGCGGCCAGGAAGTCTTCGTAGGGCTTGCCCTGATCGAAGATGGCAGCGCCGTCAATGGCTTGGGGCGCCTGTGGGATGACGACGAACGCGAGAACGGTCCACAATAACGTCTTCATGGTGACAGCCTACCCTCTTGCCACCGGTGTTGACTACGCCGACCTTCAGTTCCTGGATCAGCCGGGCATCATTGCCACCGGCCTCATCCACGGCGCCGCCGGCGTCGCCATCGTCGATCCCGGCCCGGCCACGTGCCTGCCCACATTGGAAGCCGCTCTCAGGGCCCGAGGCTTCGAGTGGGACGACGTGCAAGCGGTGTTGCTGACGCACATCCACCTGGACCACGCCGGCGCGGCCGGGCATGTCCTGGAGGCCGCCAAACATGCGCGGCTCTACGTGCACAAGAACGGCGCCCGCCACATGGTGGACCCGTCGAAACTGATCACCAGCGCCACGCGCCTCTACAAGGACGACATGGCGCGCCTCTGGGGCACGATGCTGCCGGTTGCGGCGGACCGCGTCGAAGTGCTTGGCGATCGCAACACGCTGACTATCTGCGGCCATGACGTCGAGACCGCGTGGACGCCGGGTCATGCGGTGCACCATGTCAGTTACTTCCTGCCGGCCGCCCGTATGGCGTTCGTGGGCGATACGGCGGGCATCTGCCGGCCCAGCGGCCGCGTCGTGCTGCCACCCACGCCGCCCCCTGACATCGACCTCGAGGCGTGGCACAAGAGCACCGACACGATCCTCGCCTGGAATCCCGACGTACTGTTCCTCACGCACTTCGGGCCGCAGTCCTCACCGGAGATGCACTTTCACGACTTGTGGCGACGGATGGACGACTGGAGCCAGCGGGTGCGCGCTTCGCTCACTGAAAATGGGGGACTGGGGAAGTTGGGAACTGGCGGAAGTGACGGAACTGGCGGAACTGGCGGAGCTGTAAAGACTGATGAAGAACTCGCGGCGGCGTTCACGCAAAGCGTGGTCGAGGAACTCGAGCGCGCGACGGGCCGCGCCGAAGCCGCGGCCTACTCCCGCGCCGGCCGTTTCGATTTCTCCTGGGCCGGGTTGGCGTGTATTGGCGTCAGAAAGTGGCGACGTGAGGAGCTGGGGAGCTGAGGACCTGGGGCTCTCCTTGACAACGTCACGTTGAAAGATCGGACGTAGGGCGTCCCTTCAGGGGCGCCAATTGGCGCTGCTAAACGCTGAAGCCACGCCCTACGGGAGCTTCTTGATCTTTTCCATCGCCGCCAGGACTTCGCCGAGCTTCTTCATCTCTTCACCGTAGAGGGCCCAGTCCCCGGCGCGCTGGGCGGCGATGGCGCGCTCGTAGATCAGGTTGGCCTGAGTGGCCAGTGCGGCCAGGTCCGTGCCAGGCGCGATCGCCTGGGGTTCTGTCGCCGGCGTGATGGGCACCAGGTCCGCTGCGGTGGCTTCACGCAGATCGGGTGACAGCGCGTGCTCCACCTTGCGGCCGAAGATCTGCACCAGGCCCTTGTTGAGCGTCTCGGCCATCACGATCTGATCCTGGTAGGCCACGATGACACGCTTGAGCTCAGGAATCCGGCCTCCGGCTGAGCGCAGATAGAGCGGCCGCACATAGAGCAGCGACTCGTTGATGGGGATGACGAGTAGTGTGCCTTGAATGACCTGCGACCCCTGCTGGTTCCACAGGGTGATCTGTGGCGAGATCACCTGGTCCTGATTGATGCGCGCCACAATCTGCCGCGGACCGAACACCACCTTCTGCTTCGGGAACTGGAAGACGAAGAGCCGGCCATAATGTTCGCCGTCGCTACGCGCCACCATCCACGCTGACAGGTTGTCCTTCAACCGCGGTGTGAACGGCAACATCTGGATGAACTCGGTGTCCTTCTCGCCGGGCAGCCGCATGATCGTGTAGTACGGCTGCATGGGCGTGGCGTTGCCTTCGTTGTCGATGACGGGCACCTGCCACTGATCTTCCTTGTTGTAGAAGACCTGCGGGTTCGTCATGTGAAACGTGGCAAAAGCCGCTGCCTGCACGCGGAAGATTTCCTCCGGATACCGTACGTGACTGCGCAGTGCCTTCGGCATCTCGTCCATCGGCCGGAGAAGCCCCGGGAAAATTTTCGCGATCGTCTGCGCGATGGGATCGGTCGGCTCTGCGAGATAGAACGCCGTGGACCCGTGATACGCGTCGATCACGACCTTCACGGAGTTGCGCAGATAGTTGATGCCGCCCGCGCCAAATGGCGTGGCGTAGGGATAGTTCCTGCTGGTGGTGTAGGCGTCCTGGATCCAGAACAGGCGTCCGTCGGCCACTACCGGATACGGATCGGCGTCGTATTGCAGGAAGGGCGCGATGGTCTTGACCCGTTCCAGAATCTGCCGGTGAAACATGATGCGGCTGTCCGCTCTCAACTGGCCCGTCACGAGGATGTTGGCGGCGCCAAACCTGATGGCGAACAGCAGCCGCCGGAACAGCCCCCCCAACTGAACGCCGCCAGTGCCGGTGTAGGTGCTGGTGACGTTGTCGTCACCCTTCGGGTAGTGGAACTCCGGCTGTTGCGTCTTGACCAGCACGTAGTCGCTCGATCGCTCGCCGTAGTAGATGCTCGGTTCGTCGATCTTCAGATCGACCGTCGTCTTTGGGGGAAGATCGCGCACGAACAACACCGGCTGCCCCACCGACGTCACTTCGTTCACTGGTCCCAGCGTGAGTCCGTAACCGTGCGTGAACGTGAGGCGCTCGTTCACCCAGGAACGATTCGACAGCGTCTCCGTGTTCATCTCGCGCAGCGACAGCATGACCTGGCGATACTTCCCGTCCAGCGTGTAGCGATCGTTATCGACGTTCACGAAATCGTAGTACGGCCGGATTTCCTGCAACTGTCCGAACGTCTGCAGCAGCGGCTGGTGGTCCCACAGACGCACGTTCTCGATGGTGCTGGCATTCGCGATGATGTCATCGGCCGAGAGCGCGGCATCGCCCGACAGCGGCCGCTCTTCAACTCGATCGAGCGCATATGCCTTCCGGGTGGCTGCGATGTTATTCACGATGTACGGCTGTTCCGTCGTCTGTTCATTTGGCGTGACAACGAAGCGCTGGACGAAACTGGCGTAGACACTGCCGGCCATCGAGACAATCACGTAGGCGCCGATGGCAACCGGCAAGAGCCAGCGCTGCGGTGCAAACGCCTGCCAGAAGGCCAGAAAGCTGGCCAGCGCCATCACTACCAGGGTGACGCGCAGGAACGGCACTCGCGCATAGACGTCCGTATAGGCCGCACCGAAGACGACGTTCGTGGAGCTGCCCGTAATGAGCGTGCGTGGCAACTCCAGCCAGAGGCCCCAGGCCATCAATGCAAACAGCAGAGTCAGCAGCAGGGACAAGTGGCGCCGAGCTGTGGGCGTGAGATTGAGGCGGGGCCAGAAGGCCACGCCATAGCGCGGCTCCATGAGGACGTTGCCTGACAGCAGGTACAGAAAACCCGACGCCGCCAGCGCCAGCACCACCAGCACCAGTGACTGCTCACGCACCAGATCGAGCACGGGCATCCGGAACACGTAAAAGGCCACGTCGCGGCCGAACAGCACATCCTTGTCGCCGAACGGCACCGCGTTCAGCGCACTGAGCCACTCGAGCCAGTTGTTGGAGGCGGTGAACCCCAGGCCGATCGCCACGATCAGTGCAGCGGGGAGCATGAGGTTGGCGATGGTGCGGCTCTCCAGCACGATGGGCCGGCCATCTTCAGTGGTGCCGAGCACGAACTGCGGGCGCGAGAGCGACTTGCGCGCCACCTTCAGGTTGAAGAAGAGGAACAGAAATGCGAAGACAAACGTGGCGGTGAACACCAGCGCCTGCGCGTTGAGCGTACGCAGAAAGACGCCCTGATAGCCGAGTTCCTTGAACCACAGCCAGTCGGTGTAATACACCGTGGTCGACGGGACCGCAAACAGCAAGATGCCGGCAAGCAGAATCAGGCCGGGCAGTCCTCGGAGCCTCATGACATCCTTTTCGACGCTGGCTACCGGGCCAGCGTTGCGCTGGCGACCGAAATGCCGAGCGCCGCGCCCTTCTGGGCATTGGTCCAGGCAGCAATGACCTTCCGGCCCGAAACCACGACCTGTGGGAAGCCGCTCGTGCGCTCGCCGCTGATGGGCCCAATCAGAATGGGTTCTCCCATCGCGCCGCTTGCGCTGACTTCGCGGATGTTGAACTTCGCGGATGCGCCGGTGCTGTCGATCCATGACACCAGCGCGCGTCCGTCAGCCAGCAGCGTGAGGCCCACACGACCAAGCGTGGTGCCGCTATCGATGCGGATGGGAGCTCCGAACGTCCGTCCGCCGTCTTTCGAGAACGCAAGCTGAGTCTTCGGCGCGTTGTCCCTGGCTGCGAACCACGCGACGGCGACGTTCTTTCCTCTGGCGGCAATCGCCGGACCGTTCACCGGGCATCCGTTGATCTCCCAGTTGTCGGCATGGACCGCCGTGCCGGCAGACCACTTGCCGTTCTCGAAACGGCTCACGTAGATGTCGCGGATCTCTTTGTCGCTGCGATCACGATACGCCACGATGGCGCCCGTATCCGTGGTGGCTGCTGCAGTCTGGCAGCAGTCGCACACACGGCCGTCCACAACACTCTCCGCGCCGGCAACGCCCTGCGCCGAGACCATCGCCGAGCGCAGCGTCATCTGACCGCCGCCCGAACCATGCGCGCCGTGTCCCGCCATTTCACGGCCGTCGAGCCACACCATCCCCAGTCCGTGACCGGTGCCGGGGTTCTCGAAGAACGAGACGAACCCATGTTCCGTCTCGGTCCCATCCGCATGCGGAATCACCTCGGGGGTCCACGTGCGTCCGCCGTCGCGTGATGTTCGCACTTTCACGTCGTACGCCGTGCGCGTCTGTCCCCGGCGCTCCAGCCAGTGCGCGGCCATCACGCCGCCCCGGGTCACGAACAAGCTGGGAAAGTCCGCCCAGTTCGCCATCATCCGCGGGCCTTCGACGATGGTGCGCGGCGCACTCCAGCGATCCTGCGCAAGTTCCGAGAACTGCAACGCGTGGCCGTTGTCCTTGATCGGCGCCAGCCAGCTCAGCAGCACCCGTCCCTTCCCGTCAACCGTCAGGCGAGGCTCGGCTGCCCCGGCGGGCGCTGGGGACTGCACCGCTGTAAATGGGGAACTGAGGAGTTGGGGGGCTGGGGAACTGGCGGAACTGACGGAACTGGCGGAACCGACGGAACTGGCGGAACTGGCGGAACTGACGGAACTGACGGAACTGGCGGAACCGAGGAGATGGGGAACTGCGAGACTGAGAAACGCGGCTGCGGACGAGAGGGTAATCAGGATGCGTCGCATGAGCATCAACCTTATCATTTCACTGAGACCGTACCGAGGTCCCGTACGTAGGGCGTCCCTTTAGGGGCGCCTCAATGGGCGCGGCTAAAGCCACTCCCTACGTACTATGGCTACTTCCCGATGGCCAATAGCTCCTTGTCGGTGCGCCAGTACCAGGTGCCGGCGAC
>JBKJJZ010000254.1:0-3661 GCA_046597705.1 Vicinamibacterales bacterium
CCCCGAATGACGACGCTGCTTCGGCGGACCCGGCCGCCAGTGCAGCGGGTAGATCGGCAGCCCGTTCGACCCGGCGCATCCCCCGTCCCCCACCCCCCGCGGCGGCTTTGACCAGCAACGGAAAGCCGATCCGTTCTGCTTCGGCGATGATCCCTTCAACCGCGTCCGGGCGATCGACCGGGGCGGGATCGATGGTTCCGGGCACGGCCGGCACGTCGACGGTCCGGGCGACTCGACGGGCGTGCAGCTTGTCACCCAGGGCGTCGATGACCGTCGATGACGGGCCGACGAAGACGATCCCGGCTGCCTCGACAGCCCGCGCGAAGGATGCTCGTTCGGACAGGAACCCATAGCCCGGATGGATCGCCTCGGCTCCGGTTGCCAGCGCCGCATCAACGATCGCATGGATCCGCAGGTAGCTCTCGCCCGGTGCCGCGGGGCCCAGCCGCACGGCCGTGTCGGCCATCCGGACGTGCAGGGCATCGACGTCGGCATCGCTGTAGACGGCCACGGCGAGCATCCCCATCTCGTGACAAGCGCGGATGATCCGG
This sequence comes from Vicinamibacterales bacterium, assembly GCA_046597705.1. Classification (GTDB taxonomy): domain Bacteria; phylum Acidobacteriota; class Vicinamibacteria; order Vicinamibacterales; family SCN-69-37; genus SYFT01. Next base: position 552 of record JBKJJZ010000254.1, read on the forward strand.
ACCGCGATCTCGCCACGGTTGGCGACGAGCACGCGACGGAACGGCGGCGTCTGGGAGGTCATCGGAAGGTCCCGTCTTTGTGCAAAGACAACTCGATCAGCCGGGGCTCAGAGCGGGATGTTGCCATGCTTCTTTCGCGGGTTGGTATCCCGCTTGTTCGCCAGGAGCGTCAGGGCGCGGATCAATCGAGGTCGAGTTTCTGACGGCTGGATCACGTCGTCCACATAGCCTCGTGCCGCCGCGACATATGGGTTCGCGAACTCTGCCTGATAGGCCGCGACAAGTCGCGCCCGCTCCGCGTCGACATCGTCGGCCTTGGCGAGTTGCTCGCGGTAGATGATGTTGACCGCTCCCTCGGCGCCCATCACCGCGATCTCGGCCGTGGGCCAGGCCAGGTTCATGTCGCCGCGAATGTGTTTGCTGCTCATGACGTCATAAGCGCCGCCGTACGCCTTCCGAGTGATGACCGTCAACTTTGGCACCGTCGCCTCCGCGTAGGCATACAGCAACTTCGCCCCATGGCGAATGATGCCGCCGTGTTCCTGGTCGACTCCGGGGAGGAAGCCCGGCACATCGACAAACGAGACGAGCGGCACGTTGAATGCATCGCACGTTCTGACAAACCGCGCAGCCTTGACCGACGCGTCGATATCCAATGCGCCGGCTAGAACGGCCGGCTGTTGCGCAACGATGCCGACACTGCGACCGGCGAGCCTGGCGAACCCCACGATGATGTTCTGCGCCCAGCCCGGTTGAATCTCGAGGAACGCGCCATCGTCGATGACATGCCGCAGGACGTCGTGCATGTCGTACGGCATGCGCGGGTCATCCGGGACGACGCTGTCGAGTGCCGACTCCATTCGGTCGCTCGGATCCGACGACGCAGCGATCGATGGCGGGGCGATGTTGTTCTGCGGCAGGTGTGCCAGCAACGCGCGCGCCGCATCCAGCGCCCCGGCTTCATCGGGCGCTGCGATGTGCGCCACGCCGCTGCGCGTCGTGTGCGTATCCGCGCCGCCGAGGAATTCGGCATCCACATCCTCGTGGGTCACGGTCTTCACGACGCCTGGGCCCGTGACGAACATGTAGCTCGTGCCTTCCACCATCACCGTGAAATCGGTGATCGCCGGGGAATAGACCGCGCCACCGGCGCACGGCCCGAGGATCACCGAGATCTGCGGCACCACGCCCGACGTCATGACGTTCCGCAGGAAGATGTCGGCATACCCGCCAAGTGACACGACACCTTCCTGGATGCGCGCGCCACCGGAGTCATTCAACCCAATAATCGGTGCTCCAGTCTTCACCGCCAGATCCATCACCTTGCAGATCTTCTCGGCGTAGGCCTCGGACAACGATCCACCGAAGACGGTGAAGTCCTGGCTGAAGACGAACACGATCCGGCCATCGATCTCGCCGTGACCGGTTACGACGCCATCGCCCAGAAACGATTCGGTCACAGCCGAGTTCCGATTGGTGACGAACGCATCAAGTTCCACGAAGGTGCCAGGGTCCAGCAAGAGATCAAGCCGTTCACGCGCCGTGAGTTTCCCGGCGGCGTGCTGTTTCGCGACCCGGGCCGCGCCACCGCCCAGTTGCGACGTCGCGCGCATCTGGTTGAGTCGGTCAAGTCTCTCCGCGTTGGTTGACACGCTGGTAGAACTCCCTCGGGATGTCTTTGCGCAAGGACGGTTCCAATCATAGCCACCCAACAGCGTCGCTCGCGGCAGACGGATATCCACAGATTCGGTGAACAACTCGCAAACCGTGTGGATAACCGGGGTGCCCCAACGGTCGTCAGCGGAGGTACCATGACAAGCATTCCATCCCATTCCGGCGACACACGAGTCGCCTCATCGCTTTCGAGGTGTGAGCCCGGTGACGAACGTGATCGCGATCGCCAACCAAAAGGGAGGCGTCGGCAAGACGACAACCGCGATCAATCTCGCCGGCGCACTTGCTGAAGAGGGCTACCGCGTGCTCTGTGTCGATATGGATCCCCAGGCAAATCTCACGGCCGGCCTCGGGATCAACCTCAACACGATCGAGCGCTCGATGGCAGATGTGCTGGCTGACGGACGATCCTCATTGTCCGAAGTGATCCTGCAGACTGAGACTCCCGGGATCGATGTCGCACCGGCACACATCGATCTCGCGTCGACCGAAGGCGAATTGTTCACGGCATTGGGACGCGAGCAGATTCTGCGCGAGGCCTTCGAAGACCAGATCGGTGTGTACGACTACGTGTTGATCGACTGCCCGCCCAACCTCGGGCTGCTGACGGTCAACGGCCTGGTCGCATCGACCGGCGTGATCATCCCGGTGCAAACCCAGTACTACGCGATGAAGGGCCTCAACAACCTGGTCAAGGTCATCAACGCGATCCGATTGAAGTTGAACCGGGACCTGAAGATCCTGGGTCTCCTGCCGACGTTCTTCGACGGACGCACGAACCTGGCGCGCGACATGCTCGATGAACTGCGAGCCGTCGGCGATCATCACGTGTTCACCAGCATCATCCGCAACACCGTGAAGCTGGGCGAGGCCCCGCTGGTCGGTCGGCCGATCACGGCGTACGCCAGTAACAGCACCGCAGCAAAGACCTATCGAGATCTCGCCCGGGAGGTGATCGAGCTTGGCCAGAACTGATTTCCGAGCGGCCGCCGCGCGACGACTATCCGAAGACACGGAGCTGTCCCCCGCCATCGTCAGCCTCCTGACGCCGGACAGCCCCACCCGGTCAGTCGGCGTCCGCGTCGTTCCGATCGATCACATTGAACCGAACCCGGAACAGCCGCGCCTCTTCTTCGAACCCGAAGCGCTCAACGAATTGGCCGCTTCGATTCGCGAGCACGGGGTCCTCCAGCCGATCCTCGTCCGCCCGTTGGGGCCGAATACCTATCAGATCGTCGCGGGTGAACGGCGCTGGCGCGCGTCGCGGCTCGCGGGGCTGACGACGATCCCGGCGCTGATCGAGGACATCGATGACGACACCTCGCTCGAGATCGCGATCATCGAGAACCTTCAGCGCGAGGACCTGTCGCCACTCGATGAAGCGGCCATGTATGACCGGATGGTCCATGAGCACGGCTACAGCATCCGCAAACTGG
>JBKJJZ010000264.1:0-28815 GCA_046597705.1 Vicinamibacterales bacterium
GTGGCTGGCGCCATCGCGGCAAAGTCAGCGAGATACGTGCGAACGGTTTCCACTTCGATGTGTTGAAGCACCAGCGACGCAAAGATCAAATCAAAGCGGTGCGTCTTCACCTGGTTCCAATCGTCTGACAGGAGGTCCACAGGTTCGGCCAGTTCCCGGCACCGCGCCACCATGGGCGGCAGATCGAACGCGGCCACGTGCCGCCCGAGCGTCCGGACGCAGGGAAAGTTGCGGCCCACGCCGCAGCCAAAGTCCAGGAGCCAGTCGATCGCTGAAGGCAGTGCAATCGTCGGCACGTAGGGCGTGAACGGTTTGCCGCTCTTGAAACCCGTCAGGATATGTTCGCGGAGATCCTCGGCGGTTGCCGATTGAGCCACGTTCAACCACTCATCACGTCCAGGCATGCGGGGTTATTGTATGACTCCATGGCCAAGTCGGAGGAAACGACACGCCTGTCGCCAGGCGGGCGGTCCCTGTCGTCGCCGGGCGAGACGACGCCCGGCCGGTTTCCTCCTGGAACCATTCTCGATGAGCGGTACCGGATCATCGGTCTCGCCGGCCGCGGAGGCATGGGCGAGGTGTATCGGGCCGATGATCTTCGGCTGGGTCAGGCCGTTGCGCTGAAGTTTTTACCGGAAGAACTGTCGCACGATGCTTCGCGGCTTGCGCTGTTGCACAACGAGGTGCGCGCCGCACGTCAGGTCTCGCACCCGAATATCTGCCGCGTGTATGACATCGGCGGCCGCGAGGGACAGTTGTACCTGTCGATGGAGTTCGTGGATGGCGAAGACCTGGCGGCCTCGTTGCGCCGCTTCGGCCGGCTGCCAGAGGACAAGGCGCTGGAGATCGCACGCCAGCTATGCGCCGGTTTGATGGCGGCGCACGAGCGCGGCGTGCTGCATCGCGACCTGAAACCCGCCAACGTCATGATCGATGGCGAGGGGCGCGTCCGCATCATGGATTTCAGCCTCGCCTCCATCGGCGAGGCAGATGCCACGCGCGCGGGTACGCCCCGCTACATGGCCCCCGAACAATTGAAGGGCCAGCCCGCGACGGCCGCAAGCGACATCTTCGCGCTTGGGCTGGTCCTGTATGAAATCTTCACGGGCCGCCGCGCGTTCACGGCGAAGCACACCGCCGATCTGGCGGTGCAACATTCGTTGAGCGTGCCGCCGCTGTCGGAGTTCGTGCCGGCGATCGACCCGGCGATCGAACGCACCGTGCTGTTGTGTCTCCAGCCGGACCCAGACGAACGGCCGCAATCGGCCTTCGCCGTTGCGTCACTGTTGCCGGGAGCCGACATGCTGGCCATGGCCCTGGCCACTGGCCAGACGCCATCTCCCGAGATGGTGGCGGCCTCGGGTGGAAAAGGCGCCGCCCTGACGCAGGCGGCAGGCGCGGCATGGCTGGCCGCGCTTGTGGCGATGCTCCTGGTCTGCGGACGGCTCGCGGATCGAGCGAGCGCGCCGGGCCAGAGCGTGATGAAAAAACCCACGGCCGCGCTCACGGAGATCGCGTCACAGACGCGACGCCTGGTGGTGGGGGAGCGGCCGGACGGGTACGACGCGGCAGGGTTCGAGTACGACCGCGATCCGTTGCGTTGGTACGATGCCAACGGCGGCCCGCGTGAAGCGTGGGCGCACATGGCCGGCGGCAATCTGCCCGCGATTCGTTTCTGGCATCGCACGAGTTTGTCGCCGATCGATCCGCTGGGCGATTTCGGTTACATCTCGCTGCTGGATCCGCCCCCTGTCCTCTCGGGCGACACGGTGACGGAACTCGACACCGAGGGCCGCCTCCTGAGTTTGCTGGCCAGGCCCACGCAACTCCCCATTGGCACGCGTGGGCCGACAGGGGAAGCGACCGCTTTGAGTGGCGACGCGAACTGGCTGCCGCTCTTTTCCGCGGCCGGCCTCACGTTTGCCGAATTCGTGCCGTCCGCGCCGCGCTTCGTGCCGCCGCTCTACGCCGACCGGATGTTCGCCTGGGACGGGCCCGCGTCGTTCAGGCCCGGTGGCCGCGTGCATATCGAGGCCGCCGCACTTGGCGCAGCGCCGGTGTGGTTCGTGGTTCAGGGGCCGTGGTCGTCAGGGGTGCCACACCGAGCCAGCACGATGGTCATCGAGGGCATGTCGGCCGCCGCGAGCCTGGTGCAGGTCTCCCTCATGGTGCTGATGATGGGACTGGCGGTCATGAGCGTGCGCGCGAATCGCGCAGATCGGCGCGGCGCGTTCAGGATTGCCGCGCTGGGCTTTGCCGTGGAATTGCTCGTCTGGGTCCTGACTCCGGCACACTCACCCGATGCGTCGCGTGAGCTGTATCGCTTCTTCACGGGCGTCGCGTTTGCATGTTTTTTCGGCGTGCTGTTTGGCGCCGCCTATCTCGGGCTGGAGCCGTACGTGCGGCGCTACTGGCCGAAGGCGCTCGTCGCCTGGACTCGCCTTGTCAGCGGACGCACCAGGGACCCGCTCGTGGGGCGCGACGTACTCATTGGCATTACGTGCGGCCTGGTGATGGCTGCGGTCACGTTCTCCTATCAAGCCGTCCCGCTGCTCCTCGGATCGTCGTCACCATCGGGCTGGCTGCCATCGATGGCGCCCGCCGCGGGCATCGGTGGCGCACTGGCGCGGCCGATGTATCTCTTCGATTTCTCGCTGCTGAATGGCTTGTTCGGCACGTTCATCATGGCAGTGCTGCGGCATCGCATTCGCTGGACGTGGCTCGCCGCCGTGGCCTGGATCGCCATTGTGGGCCTGCTGTTTGATGAGACGTCGCACATCGATGCCGACCTGACGCGATTCCTGCTCTTCAACATGGTGTGCAGCGTGGTGCCCGCGTTCGTGCTCGTGCGGTTTGGCCTTCTCGCATTCACCGCTACGTGCCTGGCGAACAACCTGCTCACCGCCGCGGTATTCACGCTCGATCCCGCTCGTGCGTACTTCGGCGCGTCCCTGCTGCCCGCCGTGGCGTTGACGCTCGTGGGACTGGCCGGCTGGCGCAACGCGACGCGAGGGGCATTCGTTAATGAGGCAATGGGGCAATGAGGCAATGGGGCAATGGAATGGGGTAATGCGACCAATGGGGCAGTGCTAATTCCTAAAATTCGCTGAATGGGCGAGTGGCGGAAACTTCAACGTCGCCTGGGTTCCGGTTCGCACTTTTTGCCTCGTCGCTTCTCGGACGCTCCAATTGCCTTCACGATCTGAAAGCGCCGATCGGCACGAGCCTTGCCTTAATCGGAGGCATGACTGATCGGCATGAACGCCTTGATGCCTTCGAGACGCGGACTCGTCAATTCTCTGTGGACGTATTGCGTCTGCTGGGTGACCAGGTGTGGTCGCCAGTGTTGCTGAAGGTCGTCCAGCAACTGGCGTCTGCCGCTACGAGTGTCGCCGCGAACCACCGCGCGGTGCGGCGCGCGAGATCCACGCGGGAATTTGCCGCGAAGCTTCAGGTAGTCAACGAGGAGATCGACGAAACCGTTCACTGGCTTGAGACGCTTGAGGCGTTGGATACGCGCCTGAGCCAGGACAAACTGTCGGCGGTGTTGCAAGAAGGCAGGGAACTGCGAGCGGTCTTTGCCAAGGCAAGGAAGACCACGAGGTCCATGCTCTGAGACTGGGTACCGGTCGTGCCCTCCCCATTGCCCATTTCGGGAATTCGCATTGCCTCATTGGTGGCATTGCCCCATTCCATTGCCCCACTGCCTCATTGCCCAATTGCACAATTCTTCATGGTAACTTCAAGCCGTGCCGCGCTTCCTTGCCATGGCCGTCCTGGTCCTCGTCACCTCGTCCGGCTCCGCGCGAACCGCGGGAGTGACCTTCGAGAAGATCCTTCCTCTGAAACCGAACGAGGGCGTTTTCGCCTACGCGCGCATCTCCCCGAACGGCCGATACCTTGCCTATGCGTCAGAAATGCCGGGTCCTGCGGGCCGGGGCATTACGCAGACGGAGACGATCGTTGATCTCAAAGATCAGAGCGTGTTGTTCACCGAACCCGGCATCGACGGCTACTTTTCGAACGACAACGAGCGTCTGATTTTTCTCAGCTTCGCCAACGGCAGAAGTGGCGTCACGATTCGTCATCAGAAGACCGGCGCCATAACCCGCAACGTCGCGCCCGTCGGTCTCGGCGACTACTTCAGCTGGAGCGTGCGCGCCGGCAAGAACGTGATCCTCACGATTCAGAGCAACTTCTATGAACTTGATGGCGATCAGGCGCTGCTGCCCGCCGGCCACGTCACAAGTTGTCCGGGGATTGGTACGGGCGATCGGCCGCTGATTTCCAAAGACGGCCGGCGGATCAGCACGTTCGTGAAAGGCCACGTGGTGGTGCGCGGGCTGACGGACTGCAACGACATCGTTGACACCGGGCTACAGGGTGCCAAGGCGGACTTTTCGTTCGACGGCCGCTACGTCGCGTTTCATGTGGCCAAGACGGGCGGCAAGGGCTCCGAGATCGCCATCGTCGATACGAAGGATCGGACCGTGCGAACACTGACTGGGTTGACGGGGAACAGCCTGTTTCCAAGCTGGACTCAGGACGGCCGGCTGTGTTTCCGTTACGACGGCGACGACTATCGCGGGTTCATGTTTGCGTCCAACGTGTTGTCCCTTCCGACGCGGCCCATCGGCACTCCCAGCGCAACGCTGCCTGCGCGGCTGGCCTGGACCGATTTATTCCCGGGGACCACGCCGCCGCATCGCACAAACCTGGTGATGATCTGGTCGGACTGGAGTCCCCATGCGCCGAACGCGCTGATTGATCTCCAGCGCCTGGACGCCGACGCGCGCGCGCGCGGTCTGGATCTCGGTGTGATGACCGTTGTGCCCGAGGGCAGCCGCCGTTCGGACATCGATCGCATCCTGCAGGCGCACGCCATTCAGCTGCCCGAAATCATGTTGCGTGCCGATCGCATTCATCTCACCGGCGCGCTCAATCAGATCCCGACCGAGCTGCTCTTCAGAGACGGCATGCTCGTCGAGCAACGCCTGGGCCCGCTGTCGTACGACGAACTGAAGAGTTGGCTCTCGAGCCTGTCAAGTCCCCAGCTCCTCAGCTCGCCATTAACCAGGCGAAGCCTCTATCTAGCGCCGAACGTAAACACGGTTTGCGATTTGTACTCGCCGCCCGGCCGTAGTTCGATCGACGGGAACGCCGGCTTGTTTGGCGAGTCCGGAAAGTGCTGAGTCTCGAGACAGAAGCCTGAGCGTAGCGGATACACGCGGCCGCCCTTGCCCTTGATGGTGCCGTCAAGGAAGTTGCCCGTGTAGAACTGAATGCCCGGTTCGGTGGTTGAGATCTCCAGCGTTCGCCCCGTCGTTGGCTCATAAACACGCGCGGCCAGTTGCAGGCCCTCACCCGTGCGCGTCAGCACCCAGTTGTGGTCGTACCCTTTGCCGTACTCCAACTGCGTGTTCTTGTCGTTGATGCGCGCGCCGATCGCCGTGGGCGTGCGGAAATCGAATGGCGTGCCGGACACCGTAGCAAGTTCGCCGGTCGGGATGAGCGTCGAGTCCACGGGCGTATACCGGTCGGCATTCACCATCACTTCGTGCCCCAGGATGTCCGTGGTCTTGCCGCCACCCAGGTTGAAGTAGCTGTGCTGGGTCAGGTTGATGACCGTCGCCTTGTCGGTGGTGGCGTGGTAATCCACCATCAGTTTGTTGTCGGGCGTCAGCGTGTAGACCACATGCGCGGTGACCGTGCCGGGGTAGCCTTCTTCGCCATCGGCGCTCGTGTATTCCAGTCGCACGCCCACGCCGGTCCGATCCTGGAAGGGGTCGCCGGCCTTCCACACCACCTTGTCCCATCCCTTGATGCCGCCATGCAGATGATTGGGTCCGTTGTTCCGGGCCAGCGTGTAGGCCTTGCCGTCCAGGGTGAATGTGCCCTTGCCGATGCGGTTGCCCACGCGTCCGATGAGGCTGCCGAAGTAGGGTGAGTTGGCTTGGTAGCCCGCCACGGTGTCATGGCCCATGACGATGTCGTCAGCCGCGCCGTTCCGGTCCAGCGTCTTGAGCGACATGATGATGCCGCCATAGGTGATGACCTTCATCTCCGTGCCCTTGCCGTTGCGGAGCGTGATGAGGTCCACGGGTTTGCCGTCGGCCGTGGCGCCGAATGGCACCTTCTGCACGCGAATGGATTCCTCAGGTGCGGGCATGGACGTCGTTGATTCTCCACCACCACACGCCGCCATCACCAGCCCGAATGCCAGAACCATCAAGGTTTTGTTCATTGCTATTCCTCCCATTCGCACCCGCCTTCGCCGCCCATCGGCTTCGGCGGGCAAGCCTCAGCACACCAGCACCTCAGCTCGTCAGCACGGCGTCCGCGATCGTATACGATCGCACCCGCATGACAACCGGCGGACTGGAGTTCCGTGACGTAGCCAAGACATTTGGCGCTGTGCAGGCGTTGCGCGGGGTCAGCTTCAGCGTCACGCCGGGTGAGGCCCACGCCTGCGTTGGTGAAAACGGCGCGGGCAAATTCACGCTGCTGAAGATTCTGGCCGGCATCATCCGGCCGGACCGCGGCGAACTGTGGTGGGCTGGGGAGTCCCTGCACTTTGCCAGCCCCCGTGAGGCGCTCGAACGGGGCATCGGCATGGTCTATCAGGAGATGCTCGCGTTTCGAAACCTGTCGGTCACCGCCAACATCTTCGCCGGGCGCGAGATCACGAGCGGGTGGGGGCGCCTGGACGACAAGGCCATGCGCCTGCGGACGCAGGAACTCCTGACGCAATTGCACGTGCCGGTCACGCCCGACACGTCCATGGAACACGTCTCGACCGCCACCGCCCAACTGGTGCAGGTCGCGCGCGCGCTCGCCTTCGACTGTCGCGTGCTGGTGCTCGACGAACCGACCACGTCGCTGACAGATGCTGAAGTGGATCACCTGTTCTCGGTCGTCGCGCGCCTCAGAGCGACCGGCGTGACCGTGTTGTTCGTCTCTCATCGGCTGCCCGAGGTGTACCGTCTCTGTGATCGAGTCACCGTCCTGCGCGATGGCCAGTTCGCCGGCACGTTCGATCGCGCCACGACTCCCGCCGACGACATCGTCCGCGCCATGGTCGGCCGCGAGCCACCGACCCGCATCCCGCGTCTCCGCGCCAGTTCCGCCAGTTCCGCCAGTTCCGCCAGTTCCCACCTTCGCTCCTCCGGAGCTACGGCGGGCAAGCCGCCTGTCGTGCCGGCCCTTGACGTGAAGGGTTTGACTCGCCGCCCAGCATTCGAAGGTGTGAGTTTCGCCGTGGCGCCCGGAGAAATCGTGGGCATGTTCGGGCTGGTGGGCTCAGGCCGGACAGAGATTCTCGAGACGCTGTTTGGTCTGGCCAGACCGGACTCCGGCGAGGTCGCCATTGACGGCCGGATGATCCACGTCAGGTCCGCGCGCGATGCCGCGAAAGCCGGCTTCGCCCTGGTGCCGGAGGATCGGCAGCGCCAGGGCTTGTTCTTCAATCTGTCGTTGCGTCATAACCTGGTGCTGCCGCTGGCTGCCAAGAAGGACGTGCGCGTCATGGACGATCACGCCGAGCAGACGACGGCAGAAGCGCAAGTCAAGGCGCTCGGGATCAAGACGCCTCACCTGCGAGTCACGCCCGACGCATTGTCGGGTGGCAACCAGCAGAAGGTCGTGGCCGGCAAGTGGCTCGCGACCTCACCCCGCGTGCTGCTGCTGGACGAACCCACCAAAGGCGTGGACGTCGGCGCGAAGTTCGAGATTCACAACCTCATCCGGCGCGAGGCGGATGCGGGCATGGCGTGCCTGATGGTCTCGAGTGATCTGCCTGAGGTTCTGGCGCTCGCCGATCGCATTCTGGTGATGCGCGAAGGCCGTCTGTGTGGAGAATTGCCCGGCGGCGATGCAACCGACGAAGCCGTCATGCGTTTGGCGACTCACGACGTCGAAGGCGACGCGACTGCGGAAGGCGCAGCATGAAACGGCTCTGGCAGGTACGCGAGTTCAGCACGCTGTTGATCCTCGCCATCGAGGTCGCGTTCTTCACCTGGTATCTCTGGCCTGAGAGCGGCGGCCATCCGTTTCTCAACGTGGGCAACGGTCTCCTGATCCTCAAGTACTCCTCGATTTATGGCATTGCCGCCATCGGTGCGGCGATCGTCATCATCACCGGCGGAATCGATCTCTCATCCGGTGCGGTGATTGGGCTCACCAGCGTCGTGACCGGGTATTTCTTCGTGCAGGCCGAGTGGTCGCTTGGCGCGAGTGCGGTCATGGGGCTGATGGTGGGGCTGCTGGCCGGTCTGGCTTCCTCATGGCTCATTGTCGGCATGCGATTGCCGCCGTTCATCGCCACGCTGGGCGTCATGGGCATCTGGCGCGGTGCGGGGTACATCATCACGGAGGCGCGGTTTTACGACCTCTCGGCCAGGCTGCCGCGCAACTGGACCGTGGCCGGGGTGTCGATCGACTGGGTGCCGCCGGTCGTCATGATCGTTCTCGCCGGGATGTTTCAGGTCCTGATGAAGCGGTTCCAATGGGGCCGCGCCGTCTTCGCGGTGGGAGGAAACGAAATGGCCGCCTTGTTTTCCGGCTTGCGTGTGGGGATGGTCAAGACGAGCGCGTATGTCGCGGCCGGGCTCCTGGCGTCCATCTCCGGCGTGGTCCTGGCCGTGGTGCAGGGCCAGGGCAAGGCAGACCTGGCCAACGGGTACGAGCTCGATATCATCGCGTCGGCGGTCGTAGGCGGTACGAGTCTGACCGGGGGACGAGGCTCGGTGGCCGGCGCCGTGCTGGGTGCGTTGATTTTCGGCGTCCTGCGCAATGCGTTGCCACAAATTCCCGGTGCGACGTTCTATGATCGGGTCATCGTGGGCTTGGCGGTCATTGGCATTGTGGTCATGGACCAGCTGATGGTGAAGAAGTCATCCTGAAAAAAACGCAGGGCGTGGCTTTAGCCGCGCCGTGAGGAGCGATTGATGAAGAGAATTGTGCTGGCAGCACTTATTGTGGCGTTGGGTGTGGCGGCGTGCGGCGGCGGAACGCCTGAGGGACCGCCCCCGGCCAAGAAGTTGCGCTTTGCGCTGATTCCCAAGTCGCTGGACATCCCGGTGTTTGACTATGCGCGCATCGGCGGCGAACGCGCGGCCGCCGAATTGGGCGTGGAAGTCATCTATCGCGGCCCAGACAAAGCCGACGAGTTGAAACAGAAGGAAGTGCTCGAGTCGTTCATCACCCAGAAGGTGGACGGCATTGCCATCTCCGTCTCGAACGCGTCGTTCCTGACGGCAACGATTGACCGGGCGGTCGAAGCCGGCATCCCCGTCGTGACCTGGGATTCGGATGCGCCGGCCTCGAAGCGCCTCGGGTTCTATGGCGTTGACGACTTTCAGTCAGGTCTCAAGATGGGTGAAGAGACGGCGAAGTTGCTCGGCGGTAAGGGGACCGTGGCCGTCATCACCAGCGTCGGCGCCAACAATCTCCAGCGGCGCCTCGATGGCGCAAAGGAAGCACTCGCCAAGTACCCCGGTATCAAGATCGTCGAGACGTACGACATCAAGGAAGACAGCACGCGCTGCCAGGAACTGATCGCCACGGGCACCAACCGCTACCCGAAGCTGGGCGCATGGATTTCCGTCGGTGGGTGGCCGGTCTTCAGTGCAAACGCCCTGGAGCCGGTGCCACCCACGACAAAGTTCGTCTCGTTCGACACAATACCGGCCGCGATTGCGCTGCTGCGAGCGGGCAAGGTGCAGGTCCTGCTCGGCCAGAAGTACTTCGGGTGGGGCGAAGAGTCCATCAAGTTGCTCCACGGCATCGTCAACGGCCGCAAACCGGCGAACCCCATCATCGACTCCGGTGTAGACGTTGTGACGGCGGCGACCGTAGACGCTTACGAGGCGGCCTGGAAAGCCATGGCGGCGGGCAAGTAACTGACGGAACTGACGGAACTGACGGAACTGGCGGAACTGACGGAACTGCGGAAATGAGCGAAATGGCGAAGTTGATTGGTGCGCTGTTCGTGACTGCGGTCACGGCCATGGTGTCTCTCGGGGCGCAATCGCCGCCGCCGGTCGCCCAGCCGCGTGTGTTTCAGGGCGTCCAGCCCCAGCTGGCGAAACTCGGTGACCGTGTGTTCCTGGCGTACGCGCAGGACAACGTGATCACCGTTCTGCGGTCGGACGATGCAGGGCAGACGTTTGGGCCCCCCGTCGCGCTGACCGTGCCCGGCCGCGTGTCGCTCGGCATGCATCGTGGCCCTCGCATCGCGGTGACCTCCAGTGCCGTCATGGTGACCGTGGTGGCCGGCGCCAAAGGGGGCGGTCTTGACGGGGATCTGCTCCTGTACCGCTCCACCGACGGGGGCGCGACGTTCGCCGCGCCAATCGTGATCAATGACGTTCCAGCCTCGGCACGCGAGGGCTTGCACGCGTTCACCGCCACTCCACTCGGCCAGGTGATGTTGGCCTGGCTCGACCTGCGCGACCCGGGCACCCGGATCTATACCGCGCTCTCTCGCGACCACGGCGCAGCATGGTCACCCGACCACCTCGCATACGCGTCCGCGTCGGGCAGCGTCTGTGAATGTTGCCACCCCTCGGTGGCGATCGACACCAACACGATGGCCGTCATGTTTCGAAACAATCTCGACGGCAATCGGGATCTCTATGTCGCGCAATCGCGGGATGGGGAAACCTTTGCTCCCGCCCGGAAGTCCGGCGAAGGGTCGTGGCCTCTCAACGCGTGTCCGATGGATGGCGGCGGAATGGTGTTCCGCAACGGCAGCCCGATCTCGGTATGGCGCCGCGCCAACGACGTGTACCTGGCTCCCCTGGGCAGGCCTGAGACGCTCATCGGGGCCGGCCGCGATCCGGTGATTGACAGTTTTGGCGCGCACCAGGACATAGCGTGGAGTTCGCCTGCCGGGATGGTGCTGAGGCGGGACGCGAGCCCGGCCATGCTCCTTGGTGAGGGCCGGTTTCCTGCGATTGTCTCTCTGTCCCGGCGCACGGTTCTGGCGTGGGAGTTCCAGGGCACGGCCAGGGTTCTGAGCCTTGCCCGCTGAGCCCAGACGCTACAATCAGTCATGATCCTCAGTCGAAACTGGCGAACCGTTCGCGGGTGCTGTTCTCTGGGTGCGTCGATCGCGGTGGTGTGGGCGTGCAGTGCAGGCCTCTCGCGCGCGCAGTCGGCCGTCGCACCGGCGCCCGCGCAGCCTGTCGTCACCTCCACGTCCTGCGACATCGTCACGACCGAACGCATTGTCGCCGTGGGCGATGTCCACGGCGCCTTCGACAAGTTCGTCGCCATTCTGCGCGAAGCGAAGCTCATAGATTCCCGGCGGCGCTGGACAGGTGGTCGAGCGATTCTGGTGCAGACCGGCGACACCACCGACCGGGGTCCGGACTCGCGCAAGGTCATGGACCTGCTCCGCAAACTCACAGAGGAAGCGGAGAAGGCCGGCGGCCGCGTGCACGCGCTTCTGGGCAACCACGAGGCCATGCGGGTCCTGGGAATCTATCGGGACGTGGGCCCCGGTGAGTTTGGGGCCTTCCGGACGCCGGAGTCCGAGGACCTGCGGAATCGTTATTACGAGCTGCTGCTTGCCGATAACGTCAAGCGCTCCAAGGCGGCCGGCATCGAGTTTGACGGGCAGGCGTTTCGCAAACAGTTCTTCGACGCTACGCCGCTTGGAGGCGTCGAGATGCAGCTCGCGTTCGCGGCCAAAGGCGAATACGGGCGCTGGCTGCGCGAGCGCGATGCGATGGTGAAGATCAATGGCATCCTGTTCATGCACGGCGGGCCCAGCGCGGCGGTGGCGCCGATGGGATGCGCGGCCATCAACGCGAATGTCCGCACGGAGCTTGCGACCCTCACCGCTGCCGGACCCGACCTCGACAAGACGTTGATCGTCGGCACCGATGGGCCGTTGTGGTATCGCGGGCTGGTGGACGGAACGCCGGGTGTGGGACAGCCGGAGGTCGAGGCGATTCTGCAGGCGATGGGCGCCCGCGCAGTTGTCGTGGGACACACGGTGCCTGACGGCTTCCGGATCAGGTCGAATTTCGGCGGCCGTGTCGTGCAGATCGACACCGGCATGCTCGACGGCGAGTTCTTTCCCGGCGGCGTGCCGTCAGCGCTCGAAATTCACGGCGACACCTGGACGGCGATCTACGAGGGTCGACGAGAGCCAATTGCCGGACCTAAAGGTCCGGCCGACCTTCGGACGCCCCCTCAGGGATAAATCACCGCGGCTTCACCTTTTTCGGCGACGAGGGTGCGCGCCAGTTCCAGAATGGCATCGCGACGCTGAATCAGTGTCTTGATCTGCGCATCGACGAGGTAATGGCTTAACTGCCTCTTGAGGTCCTCGTAGTTCAGGCGCTCGATTCCTGTGAGCAGCGACTTCGAGAAGCGCGTCAGCAGTTCCGGGTTACGCAGTGTTTTCTGCGCCCGGAACGAACGCGAATGATCGATCAGGCGCAAATGAAAGTCCTGCGTGATCAGGATGTTGTTGGCGTGACGGTCCACGTTGTAGATGAGCTGATCGAAGAGGCGCATCTTGAGCACCTCGCGGTCCCAGGCTTCCCTGTCGGGCGCATCCAGCTTTTGTTTCGCGCGCTCGGCCTCCGGCATCATCGACGCCACCCACCACTGGAGCGATCCCACCTTGTTGTTGACGCGCCGTTCGATGGTGGCCGGGACCATCCCGAGCCCGACGATCACGTCCACGAGATAGGCGGGAATCTCGCACTGCCAGCTGTCCTGAAAGTTGACCTCTGGTGGGGCTCCGCCAAACTGCGTAATGCCCACACGTTTCTCGTCGATATTCTTGAATGCTGCAAATCGCTCAACACCGTTGAGCTGGAGCGTCACCTTCTCGGGCAGTGTCACGCCGGTCCCGATGGCGCGGACCTTGACAATCTTGGCCTTGTTGAGGAACTCCTCCGCGGCAGGCCCCTGATAGTCGGCGGCCGTCTCGATGACCGCAGCTTGAGTTTGCGGGGGCGCAGCGGGCGCGGCTTGTTGGGCCGCCAACGTGGCCCATGTGCCAAATGCGACAACGAGTCCGCCGATCACGCGATGGAACGCCTTCATGTGCGAGCTCCTTTTCGTTGCCGAGTGTAGAATGAAGGCTTCATGATCGGCAAGCGCGTTTCGCATTACGACGTGCTTCGCACGTTGGGCTCCGGCGGCATGGGAGTCGTGTACGAAGCGGAAGACACCCAGCTGGGGCGCCGCGTGGCGTTGAAGTTCCTGCCCAAAGACCTGTCGAGCGACACGCAGGCGCTCGAACGGTTTCAGCGCGAAGCGCGGGCCGCCTCGGCGCTCAATCACCCGAACATCTGCACGGTCCACGCCATCGGCCAGCACGACGGGGACCACTTCATCACGATGGAGTTGCTCGAGGGCCTCTCGCTTGCCCAGGTGCTGGGGACCCGCGGCTTCGAGATCAACGAACTGGTGGACGCCGCGATTCAGATCGCGGACGCGCTGGAATCGGCGCACGCGAAGGGCATCGTCCACCGCGACATCAAGCCAGCGAATCTGTTCCTGAACACGCGCGGACAGGTGAAGATCCTGGATTTTGGCCTGGCGAAGTTTGATACCGGGCCCGGGCCCGTGCGGTTGCCCACAGGCGCGGAAGAAACCCTGAGCGGCCGCGAGGCACTGACCACGCCGGGCATGGCCATGGGCACAGTCGCCTATATGTCGCCGGAACAGGCGCGCGGGCAGCTGACGGACGCGCGCAGCGACCTGTTTTCACTGGGCACCGTGCTGTATCAGATGGCCGCCGGTGTCCTGCCGTTTCAAGGTGAGACGCAGGCCGTGGTCTTCGACGCGATTCTCAATCGCGATCCGGCGCCAATCCGGCAGGTGAATCCCGCGGTGCCGGAAGAATTCGGCCGGGTGCTGGTCAAGCTGCTCGAAAAGGATCGCAACCTGCGCTGCCAGAGTGCGACCGAGTTGAAGACCGACCTGATGCGGCTCAAGCGCGATCTCGATTCGGGAGGCAAACGCGCCGCCGAATCGGGCGAAGCGCGGACGTCGCCGAAGCCGCCGGATCGATCGATTGCCGTCCTGTATTTCGAAAATCTCAGCGGCGTGAAGGAAGACGAGTATTTCCGCGACGGGATCACGGAAGACATCATCACGGAGTTGTCGAAGATCAAGGGGTTGAACATCTTCTCGCGGCCCACCGTGCTGGCCTATCGCGATCGTCCCGTGACACCGGCGCAAATCGGCCAGCAGCTTGGCGCCGCGTTCGTGATGACCGGCAGCCTGCGGCGCGCCGGGAACCGGCTGCGCATCAACGCACAGCTCATTGATACCCGCACGGACTTCCCGTTGTGGTCCGAGCGTTACGACCGGGAGATGCAGGACGTGTTCGAGGTGCAGGACGAGATCGCGCGCAAAATCGCCGAAGCGTTGCGCGTGACGCTGTCGCCGCAGGAGCAGGCGGACCTGGCCGCGCGGCCCACGGACAATCTGCAGGCCTACGATCTCTATCTGCGCGGCAAGAGCTACGTGCGGCGCCTCACGCGGCAGGACCTCGAATTTGCGCGCCAGATGTTCGAGAACGCCACGGCGCTCGACGGAAAGTTCGCCATCGCGTTCGCGGCGGTCGCCAACGCCTGCGCGCTCATCTACTACAACTACGGCCGCGACGAAGTGTGGATCGAGCGCGCGCGCACCGCCTCAGAAAAAGCGTCGGCCCTGCAGCCCGACTTGCCCGAGGCGGATATCGCCCGCGCCTGGGTGCTCTACGCGGGGCAGCACTACGAAGAGACCATCCGGCTCGCGCGGCAGGCCATTGCGCGCAAACCCGACTGTGGCGGTTACTACCTGCTCGGCCGCGCGCTGTTCTCCGCGGGGCGCTATCAGGAACTCGCCGACATCGCGGAGTTGGCGATTCAATCCGCCGGCGGCGATTACAACGTGTACTCGCCCATCACCAACGCCCTCGGCGCGCTGGGCAAGCCCGATGCGTTGCGCAACGTGCGCCAGCGGCGCACTCAGGCGCTCGAGGCACAGTTGCGACAGGTCCCCGAAGACGTTCGTGCGCGCATCATGCTGGCCATTGACTATGCCGACGCGGGCCGCATCGACGACGCCATGCGAGAGGTCAATCTGGCCATCGTGCTGCGTCCGGATGAAGCCTCGGTGCTTTATAACGCCGCCTGCGCGCTCTGCAAGATGAACAAGAAGGCCGAGGCGCTCGACGCGCTACGCAAGGCGTGGCAAGCGGGCTTTGGCGACCCGGATTGGGCGCGCCGGGATCCCGATCTGGCGCTGTTGCACGGCGATCCGGAATTCGAGCGCCTGTACCCCCCGTCGGGCAAGACATGAAGGCGCCTGGCGCTGTCCGGGTCATTGCCTCCGTGTTCACGGCGTCGGTCGTGCTCCTGTGCACGCCGTGGCTGGGCGCGGGTCAGCGGCCCCCACTTCCTTCACAAGAGCCTTCCGCAGTCCTCGCCCGGCGCCAGGGATACCTGCAAGACCTCAGAGACGTTCTGGGCGCAGTTCCCAATCCCGCGGCTCACGGTGCCGTGGGCGTGGAGCCCGCGCCATTTCTGACCGGCTTCAATGCGGCGTTCCAGGAGTTGCGGATGCTCGCCGGCGTCAACCACTTCGACCAGACCTGGGAAGACTGGCAGCAGCGAACGGGAGAGTTGCCGCCTGATTTCGCCAGCATGCCCTCGATGCCGGAGATTCCGGATCCGCTCGTGAGGCTCAACAGCCCACGCGGTGCGCGCATCACCACGGTGCCGCAGTGGAAAGCGCAGCGCACGCTCATTCAGAGCGAATTCGAGCGCTGGATTTTCGGCAAGATGCCGCCGGCCCCCATCAACATGCGGGCGGTTGTGACCGGGACGCGGCGCGAGGGCAACGTGGAAATCCGGGACGTGCGCCTGGAGTTCGGCCCGAACCACGAAGCGACCCTGCGCCTGCAATTGATGATTCCGCCCGGGCGCGGACCGTTCCCGGTCTTCATGACGAATCACCCGCGCTTGCGGCCATGGGTGAACCTCGCGCTCCGGCGAGGTTACGTCGCCTGCTTTTATTACGCCGGTGACTCGAGTTACGTCGGGCGCGACGACTCAAACCCCTGGGTGCACATCTATCCAGAGTACGACTTCACGATGCTGGCCCGGTGGGCCTGGGCTGCCATGCGCGCCGTGGACTACCTGCAGACCGTGCCGATCATCGATCCGAAGCAGATTGCCAGCGCCGGCCATTCGCGCAATTCCAAGAGCGCGCTTCTTTCGGCCGCGTTTGATGAACGCATCGGCGCGGTGGCCGCTTCACGAGGCAACGCCGGCGATTCGATGCCGTTCAGATACAACACGTTCCCGTTCCTGGCGGAAACGCTCGAAGAATTGACGGACCTCTTCCCGACGTTCCTGCATCCGCGCGCGAGGTTCTTCGTGGGCCGCGAAGACAAGCTGCCCGTGGACATCAATCTCCTCCAAGCGATGGTCGCGCCCCGCGGCTTGCTCCTGTCCCACGCGTACACCGAGCACCAGGCCAATGCCTTTGCGATTGAGCAGTCATTCCGATCCGTCAAGACCGTGTATCAGTTTCTGGGACAGCCCAAACACGTCAGCCTGTATCAGCAGCCCGGCGAGCATCCCGCCAGCGTCGAAGACATCGAAGTCTGCTTCGATTTTTTTGACACGGTGTTTGGCCGGGCCAATTATCCGGTCCACGAAGACTTCGTCCATGGCTACACCTTCGCGCAGTGGCGCAAGCTGTCCGGCGTTGTCATTAACCCGCTGACGTTTCCCGAACGACGGATGGGCGATTTTCTGTCGCCGAAGGACGGCGCCGCCGTCACCGCCAGCACCTGGCCTGCCGCGCGCGGACGACTGCTCGAGCGACTGCAGTGGGCACTTGGCGAAGAGCCGCCGGGCTTGAAATACCCCAACCTCGCGCAGGCAGGCACGCCGTCCTGGATGACCAGCGAAGGCCTCCTGGGGCAGGTGCTTCCGCGCAGGGTGCAGGGGCTGCCCGCCGACGACCTCGCGTTCGGCGACAACCTCAAGGGCGAACTCTACCCGCCAGAACCAAAGGAGGAGAACGGTAAGCCTGTCGTTCCAGCCCCGGGCGCGGTGGCGGAGAAGTGGCCGATAGTGATCTGGCTGCACCCGGAGAGCTACGGCACGGGTTACTCCCGCTTCTCGTACTGGGCGCCGCTCATTCGGCAAGGCATTGCGGTGTTCACGTTCGATCAGATCGGATTCGGCAGCCGCGGCGACCAGGCGCTCCATTTCTACGAGCGCTATCCCCATTGGTCCCTGATGGGGAAAATGGTGGCCGATACCCGCGCCGCCGTGGACGCCGCCAGTGCACTGGCCAAGGTCGACTCGTCGCGGATCTATGTGGCGGGCCTGGGAATGGGCGCGCAGGTGGGACTCATCGCGGCCGCGTTGGATGATCGCATCGCCGGCGTCGCCACCATCACCGGTCTCGGCTCGTTGCGCTCAGCGGAGGCGGCCGCCACCACCGAAGGCATCAGGCGCTATTCCCATCTGCACGGACTGATGCCCAAACTCGGGTTCTTCGTGGGCCATGAAGACCGGCTGCCGATCGATTTCGACGAAGTCCTGGCAGCCATCGCACCACGCCCCGTATTTTCCGTGGCGCCGACGATGGATCGGTACTATCCGGTGGCCGATGTTCGAAAACTGGCCGACGCCGTCCAGCCCCTCTATCGCCTTCTTGGTGGCACGGGTCGTCTTGAAGTGGTGACGCCGAAAGAATTCAGCCGGTTCCCCAACGAGATTCAGAAGCTGGCTTACGACTGGCTCGCGCTCAAGGCCGGACGCTGATGCGCAGGACGAAGGCGATTCTCACCGCGGTTGCTTGTTGTATAGTCTCGACGCCGCTCGCAGCCGAGTTGAAGTACACGGTCCGGTTGGAGTCACGTGCGGTCGCGGCTTCGGCAGCCGTCGATCCCCGGATGACGTCGCTCGGCACGAAGATCATTCGGGCCATGGTGCCCGGTGATTCTGTCGAGTTGACTGTAATCGCCGGGAGCAAGATGGCCAGGGTGCAATGGAATAAGCAAATGCCTGGTATTCCGGCCGGCGCGTTCCTGCTCCTTCGCCAGAACGGCAGCAGGGTCATCGTCGATCCAGCAGCTCGGACCTTTTGGCGATCCGAGATGCCCGACCTGTATTCGTTACCTGCGACCGCCCGGCCGGTGGTGTCTCACGCGGCCCGGCCTGAAACCGCGACCGTCGCCGGGGTGCCGGCGACCGGATCACGTGTGGAGATCACGATTCCTTTTCCAGAGGCGCGTAACGGGTTGATGGTGGCCGGCACACCAACTGATCTGCCGCTGAGTGGAGAGGTGTGGGTCACCGACCGCTTCGCCAGTTATGGGACGCGGGAACTCCGGCCGATTCACGGGCTGGCACTCCTGGGACTGGATGTGGCGCCGATCGGCAAGCTTGTGCTGCGTCAGGTGCTGCGAGGGCCGCTCTTCGGGAACACCGAAATCGAATCCGCCGTGACATCGATCGCGGAGGAAGAGCTTCCGGACACCCTGTTCGAAGTGCCTGCCGATTTCAAGGAGGTCAAGGGACCTCGGATCAGGCGCTGACGGAGTTAGATCGGCAACGACAGGAAATGATGACCATGACTCGCAAGAACCCTTTCGCTCCCCTCGTGGCGATCGCCGCGATTGTTCTGTCCGGGGGCACCTGGCTGATCGCAGGACAGAATGCCGGGAAACCGTCCATAGAACCGGCAGCCGTGCTCGCACGCCGGCAGGCGTCCCTCAAGGCCATCAAGGATGTGCTGGGCAATACCCGGAGTGGCGGCAATCGGCGCGCATCGAGCGCCCCGTTTTTCTCAGGCTTCCTTGCGGCATTCCAGGGGCTGCTTATCGGGACGGGCATCAGTGCCGTTGATGCGACCTGGGAGCAGTGGCAGCAGCGCACCGGCGAACTCCCGCCGGACTTTGCCACCATGCCGTCGATGGCTGAGATTCCGGATCCGCTGCTGATGCTCGGCACCCGGGTGCCCATCACCACCGTGGCGCAGTGGAACCAGCAGAAGAAGCTCATCCGCGCCGAGTTCGAGAAGTGGGTGTTCGGCAAGATGCCCCCTCGGCCCACGAACCTCCGCGCGGTCGTGACGGGAACCCGTCGTGAAGGCGACGTTGAAGTTCGAGACGTCCGGCTCGAATTCGGCCCTGACCACAGGGCCACGTTGCGACTGCAGTTGATGATTCCGAGCGGGCCGGGTCCGTTCCCGGTGTTCATGACGGATCATCCGAATGTGCGGCCCTGGGTCAACATCGGGCTCCGGCGTGGCTATGTGACCTGTATGTATTACGCCGCTGAGGCCAGTTACCTGGGCCGCGACGATTCGGCCCTGTGGCAGGATCTCTTTCCGGACTCCGATTTCTCGCAACTGACTCGCTGGTCCTGGGGAGCGATGCGGGCGATCGACTACCTGGAAACGCTGCCGATGATCAATCGCGCGCAGATTGCGATCAGCGGCCACTCCCGCAACTCCAAGCAGGCGTTGCTGGCTGCGGCATTTGATGAACGCATTGGCGCGGTGGCGGCGTCACGCGGCAATGCCGCTGACTCCATGCCGTTCCGCTACAACACCTATCCGTTCATGGCCGAGCCGATGGAGGAGCTGACCGACGGGCTGCCGTATTTCCTTCATCCGCGGCTGCGCTTCTTTGTCGGCAACGAACACAAGCTGCCCGTGGATATCAACATGCTTCAGTCGTTGGTGGCGCCGCGCGGGTTGCTCGTATCGCACGCGTTCACCGAACACCAGGGCAATGCGTTCGCGGTGGAGCAGTCCTACCGATCGGCGAAGACCGTGTACCAGTTCTTCAAGCAGCCGGGACACATCGGTCTGTACCAACAGCCGGGCGAGCATCCCGCCGGGGCTGAAGACGTGGAAGTCTATTTCGATTTCTTCGATACGATATTCGGCCGGGCCAAACATCCGGTGCCGGAAATGTTCGTGCACGGATACACCTTCGATGGGTGGCGCAAGGTGAGCGGCACCGTCGTGAATCCGCTCACGTTTCCAGAGCGTCGCATGGGTGACTTTCTCACGGCGCCAACGGGTCAGCCGGTTACACAGGCTCAGTGGCCCACGGTGCGCAAGGGCCTGATCGAGCGCATCCAGTGGGCGCTCGGAAAAGAACCGCCGGCCGCGAAGTTCCCGAACCCGTCGCAACCCGGTTCGCCCAGCTGGTGGGCCAGCGAGGGTTACCTGGGACAGGTCCTGCCGAGGCGAGTGCAGGGTCTGCGTGCATCAGATCTGGCGTTCGGCGACGCGTTGAAAGGTGAGTTCTACCTGCCTGATGGGCGGGTTGCTGGACCTGCTTCGACGATGGTGCTGCCTGAGGGCACGCCCAGGCCACCCGCGCCCGGCGAGAAGTGGCCGGTCGTGATCTGGCTGCATCCCGAGAGTTATGCGTCTGGGTATTCGCGGTATTCCTTCTGGTCGCCGCTGGTTGAGAATGGATTTGCGGTGTTTGCGTTCGATCAGGTCGGGTTTGGCACACGCAGCACCCAGGCGCTGAACTTCTACAACCGGTATCCCCAATGGTCTCTGATGGGCAAGATGGTAGCCGATACCCGGGCCGCCATTGACGCGGTCATGGCGTTGGGGACGACCGACCCGAACCAGGTCTACATCGCGGGGCTTGGCCTTGGTGCGCAAGTGGGCCTCATCACCGCGGCCCTCGATGAACGCGTCAAAGGCGTGGCCACGATCACCGGTCTGGGCACATTGCGGACGATGAATGTGACCGAGACCGAGGGGGTGAAGCGGTACTCACACCTGCACGGCCTGATGCCGAAACTCGGATTCTTCCTCGGGCGCGAAAACCGGCTTCCGTTCGATTTCGATGAAGTCCTCGCGGCGATCGCGCCGCGGCCAGTCATGGCGGTGGCTCCCACGATGGATCGCTACTATCCGCTCGCCGATGTCACAAGGCTGGCGGCGGCAGTCGAGCCGGTCTATCGGCTGCTGGGACGGGACAAGGGCATCGAGGTGGCGTCTCCCAGAGAGTTCAGCCGGTTCCCGAACCCGGTTCAGAAGCCGGCGTATGACTGGTTGAGCGCCCTGGCTGGCCGGCCGGCTCCAGCGACAGCAGAAGGCGGGAAGCGATGATGATGAAGAAACTGATGGTCGTGGCGCTGTGGTTCGTCGTGGCCTCGGTGTCGCTGTCGGCCGAACTCAAATATACGGTGCGGGTGGAGGCGCGCAAGGGCACCGCAACCGGTATCGTGGACCCGATGCTCGCCATGCTTGGCAACCAGATCCTCGAGGCTACCGCGCCCGAGGGTTCCGTGGACGTGACCGTCGTGCTGGGCAACGGCGTGGCGCGCGTGCAATGGAGCCGCGCGATGCCTGGCATCCCCGCGGGTGCGGTTCTATTGCAGCGCCGGAACGGCACCCGCGTGATGTTCAATCCCGCCGACCGCACCTGGTGGAGAGTCGCCGTTCCGAACCTGTTCGAAATCAGCGAGCGCCGCCGGGCGGTGGTCAAACGCACGCCATCGACTGATCCGGGTGAGACACGGACCATCGCGGGCATTGCCGCGACGCGCGCCGCACTGGACGTCGTCATTCCGTTTCCCGAAGCACAGGCAGGAGAAATGGTTTCGGGCACCCCGAAGGAACTGCCGCTCAACGGCGAAGCCTGGGTCACCAGCAGCCTGGCCAAGTACGCTACGACTGAAGTCAGGACTGTGCTTGGACTGGGGTTCCTGGGATTCGATGCCGTCCCGGCGGGGCAGTTTGTCTTGCGGCAGATCCTGCGCGGGCCGACGTTCGGCGACATGGAACTGGAGTCGATCGTAACCTCGCTGTCCGAAGAAGAGGTGCCCGCGTCGATGTTCGAGGTCCCCGCAGGATTCACCGAGGTTGCCGGTCCCCGGACCGGCCTCTGATTTTTACGTCGCGAAGTACAGCAGCGTCTGGCGCACGGCGAAGATCACATCGTCCACGTCGACATCCGTCAGCTTGGGACCGAGCGGCAGTGAGATGGTCCGGTCGCTGATCCATTCCGCATGTGGGAGCGTCCCTGTTCGCGCACCGAAGTGCTCGCGATAGAAGTGGTGCTGGTGGAGCGCTTTGTAGTGCACGCCGGTGCCGATGCGTTGCTTGTGCAGCGCCGCCTGGACATCGTCGCGCGTCGCCTTCAGGCGATCGATATCGAGCAGCAGCGTATACAGGTGCCGCGCATGACGCGTGCCCTGCGCCGGCTCCGCAGGAACAAATGCGGGAACGTCTGCGAACGCGCGGTCATAGCGGTACCAGATCTCTTCTCGCCGAAGCAGATTTGCTTCCACGCGTGCGAGTTGCGGCAGGCCAATCGCGGCCTGCAGGTCCATCATGTTGTACTTGAAGCCCGGCTCCATGACTTCGTAGTGCTTGAAGCCCGCGTCGGAAAACCGCTTCCAGGCATCAGCGCTCAGACCATGCAAGGCCAGGCGGCGCATTCGACCGGCCCACTCGTCGTTTGCGGTCACCAGCATGCCGCCTTCACCTGTCACGATGTTCTTGGTGGCGTAGAAGCTGAAGGCGCCACAGTCTCCCACGGTGCCGGCGTGGCGGCCGTCGATGAGGGTCTCGATGGCGTGCGCGCAATCTTCAATGAGGCGCAGCCCGTGCGCTGCAGCCAACGACTGCAGGGCATTCAGGTCCGATGCCCGGCCGGCAAAGTGCACGGTGATAATCGCCTTCGTGTTCGGCGTGATCTTGCGGGCCGCGTCCTGCGGATCGAGGCACATCGTTTTCTCATCGACATCGGCGAAAACCGGAGTGCCCCCCGCGTGAATCACCACATTGGCGGTTGAGGCAAACGTGAGGGAAGGGACGATGACTTCGTCACCGGGGCCGATCCCCATGGCGACCAGGGCCAGGTGAAGCGCCGCCGTGCACGAGTTCACGGCGATGGTGTGGGGACTATTGATGTAGCGGCCGAACGCCTGTTCGAACTCTGCCACGCGGGGGCCGGTGCCGATCCAGCTCGAGCGCATTGCGCTGATGACACCCTCGATCTCGGGCTCCAGCAATTGCGGGCTGCCGAAGACCAGGTATTCGTCGCGCGCGGGCGCGTCTATCGACCATGCACGGGTGAGCGGCTTCACGTCAGATTTACTCCGCGGTGATGATACGACGAACGGATTCGTTACCTACGCCATCGGGAGCAGCACGTCCTCAACGAGAAACGTCGTCGGGTTACAAAAACAGCACACAGATCCAGCGGGCACTAACGTGCATCGTGCCTAGCACCTTGGTGTACAATCGATGGGCTTGAGAGCAACAGAAGTCCCCGATCTAGCCACACCCCGACCGCGTGTCGAGGCTAAGTTCCTTTACGTTGGCAACGAAAAATTCTGGGTGAAAGGCGCCACCTACGGCGCGTTCGCACCGAACAGCCTCGGACACCAGTTTCCCGAACCGGTCGAGGTTGCCAGGGATTTCTCCCTGATGAGAGAGGCAGGCATCAATACGATCCTGACCTACACGGTCCCGCCCGTGTCGATGCTCGACCAGGCGTGGGAACACGGGATTCGTGTCATCCCCAACATTCCGTGGATGGCGTACGAGTGCTTCCTCGAAGAGGCCAGCTTTCGGCGCAAGGTCATCGACGAAGTGCGCCATGCCATCACGGCATGCCAGCAGCACCCGTCGATCCTGATGTATGCAGTGGCCAAAGAGCTGCCGCCGCAAATCGTGCGATGGCACGGGGCCAGGAAGATCGAGCGGTTCCTCAACGACCTCTGTAACGTGGCCAAGGACGTCGATCCCGGCGGCCTCGTGACGTACACGAACTTTCCGACGACCGAGTACCTGGAACTGCCTTTTGTGGATGTCTCGACGTTCAACGTCTACCTTCACGACCGTCCTTCCTTCTGCAAGTACCTGGCGCGGATTCAGCACCTGGCCGGCGAAAAGCCGCTTGTGATGACGGAGTTCGGTCAATGCAGCTTCCGCCATGGGCGCGAAGGGCAGGCCGAGTTCATGGAATGGCAGCTCGAAGAGATGTTCGACCACGGCTGCGCCGGTGCAGTCATCTTCGGTTGGACCGATCCGTTCTTCCAGGACGGCATGCTGATCGAAGAGTGGGGCTTCGGTCTGGTGGATGCGGACCGCAATCCCAAGCCGTCATATGAAGTGGTCAAGCGCCGGTTCACCAGTGAGGTGCCGTTCGCGGCGGGCCGGAAATGGCCAAGAATTTCGGTCGTGGTCGGCCTCTACAATGCCGCGCGGACGCTCCAGGATTGCCTCGAGTCCCTCCGCAATCTCCACTACCCCGACTACGAAGTGATTGTCGTCAACGATGGTTCGACCGACGGCAGCGAAGCGATCATGAATCGCTTCACCGGCGCGCCGTATCGCTCCATCACCACTGCGAACCAGGGCATCAGCGGCGCCCGCAACGAGGGGTTGCGCCTGGCCACTGGCGAGATCGTGGCGTACATCGATTCTGACGCGAATGCCGATCCGGATTGGCTCAGCAACCTCGCCGCCACCTACATGGAGTCCGACGTCGTTGGTGTCGGCGGGCCGAACATCGTTCCCGATGAAGACAACTGGCAGGCCCAGTGCGTGTATCGCGCTCCCGGGGGCCCGACGCAGGTCATGTTCAATGACCAGCACGCGGAGCACATTCCGGGCTGCAACATGTCGTTCCGCAAGGACGCGCTCGATTCCATCAACGGATTCGACAATCAGTTCCGCAAAGCGGCCGACGATGTCGATATCTGCTGGCGGTTGCTGGACAAGGGCTACAAGCTCGGCTTCAGTCCGTCGGCCGTCGTGTGGCATCACCGACGGCCTTCCGTGGCGGCCTACTGGAAGCAGCAAGTCGGATACGGGGAGTCTGAGGGACTGCTTGAACGCAAGTTCCCCAACAAGTTCAATCCCTGGGGCCATACATTCTGGGGCGGCCGCATCTACGCGCCGTATCCGTTCTTCAATCTGTTTCGCAAGCCGGTGGTCTACCAGGGACTCTGGGGCTCGGCACCGTTCCAGCCGATGTACGACCAGGGCGGCGGTGGAGTGCTGACGTTCCTGCCGCGCGCGATGGAATGGCACTTTGCGCTGGTGGCGCTCGCCATCCTGGGCATCTTCCAGACCTGGGCGCTCATCGCGGTCGGACTCGGAGTGGCCTATACGATCTTCTACTGCGTGGCGTGTGCGTGGTCCGCGGAGATCGGCAATCTCGAGCGAACCGCGGGGCCTTCGACGCCATTGACCCGGCTCAAGTGGCGGCTGTTCCTGGCGTATCTGAATTTCCTCGAGCCGATTGCCCGAGACTGGGGCCGACTGACCAATGGCCTGACGCCGTGGCGAAGCGCCATTCTTAAAGCCGGGCAGGCCGTGACGGCTTCGCGCTCCTGGAAGGCGCTGCAGCCGTTTTACCGTCACGTCCGATGGGCGCGCCGGGGCGGTCCCGCCATCGACAAGTTCCCATTCCTGGATCGGCTGTCGAACAACCTGATTGCCCGAGGCTGCGCCGTTGGTTGGAACCCATCCTCGGAGTCATGGGACCTTCGGGTGCGCCGCGGTGCGCTTGGCGATTTGTTGTTCACCATGGTCGTGGAGCATCTGGGCGGTGCCAAACGGCAGGCGCGCTTTTCAGCCACGATCCAGCCGCCCAGGACGGTGACGTGGGTCCTCACCGCGGTGGTGGCCATTGCCGCGGCGACGATGGTGCTGCAGGGACTCGACCGCTCGCTCGTCGTCCTGCTGGTCGCGTTTGTCGTGATGTGGATCGCGCCGATCGCCGAGGCTAGCCGGTTGGAAGCCGTCATTCGCGCGGCCACCGATGAGGTCGCTGCGGAACTGGAAGGCGCAATGCGGCCCGAGCTCCCGCCAGTGGTCCTCGAGTCTCTGGACAACGAGGCGGTCTGAGAGTAACCATGCCTCCCCGTGGCTGATCAAGGTCACCTCAGCGACGCACAGGTCATCCGCCGGCTGCTTCGCATCGCTCGCCCGTATTGGGGGCACCTGGGTGCCATCTGGCTTTTGAACTTGATGGCAGCACCGATTGCCCTGGTGACGCCGATCCCGCTTCGCCTCGCCATCGACTGCGTGCTGAACGACCGGCCGATGCCGGCGGTCTTCAGCAACTGGCTGCCGGCCTCCGCGCTGGCCACGGATTCTGCCAGGCTATGGACCATTGTGGGCCTGATGCTGACCATCGCCTTGGTGGCTGGAGTCCATGTCATGGCCTGTTGGGTACTGCAGGCGTACACCTCCGAGCGGCTCAATCTCGCCTTCCGGCTCCAGCTGTTCCGCCATTCGCAGCGCCTCTCGCTCGCGTATCACGATGCCCGCGGCTCAAGCGACTCCGTGTACCGCATTCAGTACGACGCGACGAGCCTTTCCGGGATCCTGGTCGCCGCGGTCACCACCCTCGTCAATCCGGTGATTACCGTGACCGCGATGGTAATCACGATGGCGACAATCGACAGGCAACTGGCGCTGGTTGCGCTGGTCGTGATTCCTTTCCTCTATCTCGTCGCCGGCGCGTTCCGGCATCGCCTGGGAACCAAGTGGCGCGAGGTCAAACGCCTGGACAGTTCCGCGATGGGAGTGACACAGGAGATGCTTGGAGCGCTGCGGGTGGTGAAGGCCTTCCGCCTCGAGGAGCAGAAACAGCAGCGCTTCATCCGTATCTCGGACAGCCGTATTCGCGAGTATGTGAACGTGGCTCGCACGCGCGGCCTGATTGACTTGCTCGTGTTCCTGACGATCGCCTCTGGCACCGCCGCGGTGCTCGTCATCGGAATCAACCATGTGAATGCCGGACTTCTGACCCTGGGTGCGCTCATCATGGTGCTGACCTACCTCGCCCAGATCTACGATCCGCTCAAGACGATGAGCGGCGCCGTGGCGGAATTGCAATCCTCCTTCGAGAGCGCACGCCGGGCGCTCGGATATCTGGGCGAGCTTCCCGAGGCGGTCGAGCGTCCGCATGCACGGCCGTTGGATCGCGCCCAGGGCGCGGTGTCGTTCAAGGGCGTGTCGTTTTCGTACGACAAGACGCGGCCGGTGTTGCGGCGGGTATCGTTCGACGTTCCAGTAGGCTCTCGCGTCGGCCTGCAGGGACGCACGGGCGCGGGAAAGAGCACACTGGCGAGCCTGCTCATGCGTTTCTACGATCCCGACGAAGGACAGATCCTGCTCGATGGCGTGGACGCACGCGACTACAAGCTTGCAGACCTGCGCGATCAGTTCGCCATCGTCCTCCAGGAGCCGGTGCTGTTTTCGACCACGATCTTCGAGAACATCGTCTGTGGCCGTCCAGGCGCCACGCGCGCGGAAGTTGAACAGGCCGCGTCGCTGGCCAATGCGCACCAGTTCATCAGCGGGCTGCCCCTCGGATATGACACTGAAGTCGGAGAGCGCGGCATGAGCCTGTCTGGTGGCGAGCGCCAGCGCATTTCGCTGGCCCGCGCGTTCCTCAAAGACGCGCCCGTCTTGATCCTTGACGAACCAACCAGCGCGGTCGATGTGGCCACTGAGACGTTGATCGTTGACGCCGTCGAACGGCTCATGCAGGGACGCACGACGTTCGTGATCGCCCATCGGCTGAGCACCCTGGAAGGGTGTGATGTGCGGCTCCTGCTCGAAGACGGGGATGTGAAGGTGCTTGATGCGAAGATGTGATGCGGGCCTGTTTGCAACTCCTGGAGATTGTTGATGCGCAGAGTCATCGTTTCGTCGCGCAACTCGAGCCGCTTTCCCGAATTCGGCGGGTCCTCGTGGGTGCGCCTGCAGTACGTGCTGGGACTCCGCAAGCTCGGCATCGACAGCTACTGGGTCGAATCCCTGGACAGCGTGGATCCACTGGTGATGCGACGGTCGGTCAAGTATCTGACCGACCGGTTCCATCAGCGACTGGATGCGTTCGGGCTCGCGGATCGCTACTGCGTCAACTACAACGCCGGCGAGGCTTACTACGGGATGACTGCGGCTGAGCTCGACGAGCTGGCGGGCTCCGCTGATCTGGTGCTGAACCTCAACGGGTGGATGCAGCCGGACTCGCCGCTGGCAAGGGTGCCCAGGCGCGCGTACCTCGATGTGGACCCGGGGTTTACGCAACTGTGGGCGCTCGACCAGGACATGAACCTCGACCGCCACAACTACTTCTTCACGGTTGGCCAGAACGTGACGGCGCCGGACTTCAAGATCCCGACCCACGTGCCCTGGCACACGATTCTTCCGCCCATCGTGCTCGACGAATGGCCGGCAATCATCGACGAACGCTGCCGGGCGTTTACGACCGTGGCCGACTGGCGCGGCGCGCAGAACGCCATCTTCGACGGCCAGCACTACGGGGGCAAGCGCTCGGAATTCGTCAGGATGATTCGCCTGCCCCAGGATTCGGGTCAGCCGATTGAACTCGCGCTCTGCATCGGGCTCAATGAGTCCGAAGACCTCGGCCTGTTGGCGGGCAATGGTTGGACGATGGTCGATGCCGCGCAATACGCCGGCGATCCATTCAGCTACCGCGAGTACATTCAGACGTCCCGCGCGGAGTTCAGCGTGGCCAAGAACGGCTACGTGCGGTCGAACAGCGGCTGGATCAGCGACCGCACCGCGTGTTACCTCGCCTCGGGAAAACCGGCGCTCGTGCAATCCACCGGCTTTGAATCGAGCCTGCCCACGGGCAAGGGCCTGCTCACGTTCAAGGACCTGGCCGAGGGCATCGCCGGCGTGCGTGAGATCAACGCGAACTATCTGGAGCATTCGCATGCGGCCCGCGCGCTGGCTGAGCGCCATTTCAATTCCGACGTCGTCCTCAGCCGGATGCTCGAGCAGGTTGGGCTGTGAGCC
>JBKJJZ010000320.1:0-2662 GCA_046597705.1 Vicinamibacterales bacterium
GTTGACGGCAATGCCGAACGAACCGCGCATTGCCTCGACGCGGTTGCACCGTTTCGCGTCGGATTCCTGGTGACGCAGGATGGTCCGCAGGCGGACGGCATCATCGCTCGATTCGGAGCGCCGCTCCTGATGCTGGTCGATCTCGCGCTGCCAGCCAATACTGGCCTTCAGTTGATCGATTCGCTCCGCACGCGATACCGCGGCGGCAGTGAAGTGATCGCCTGGTCGTCGTCGCGCCAGATGCGGGAATATGCATCCGCCACACTCGGCTCGAGCGATGTCCACGTCATCGCCGGGGCCGCGTCGCCGGCCACGATTCGCGGCGCGATCGCGCATTGCCTGGAGCGGCAGGTCGAAGGCAAAACGACATCGGCGCCGACGCCAATGCCGACGCTGTCACCGAGCGGCGCGTGGGATACCGACCGGCTGCAGGGTGTCATGTCGGCGCTCGCCGACACCGCCAAGCTGGTCGTCACCACGCCGGGCGTCGCGGTCTACATGCGCGCGCCCGGAGACCGCAGGTATCGCGAGTCATTCAGCTGGAATGCCGACGATTTGATCCCGTCCTCGCCGTCGTACCTTCCGAAGGCCTTCGAAGCGGTCACCATCCACGGGCGCGCGTTCATCACCAAAGACGTCACCGTGGCGCCGGCTGCCGGCCCGGGCGACGCTGATGATGCGGTGCGCGGGCTTGCCGCCTTCCCGGTGGTGTCCGCGGGCGAAGTGTTAGGCGCACTGTGCATCTTCGACGTCGTGCCGTTGCAGATCACGGAAACGCAGATCACCGCGCTGACACAGCTGGGCCGCCTCGACTCGGGCGGTGAAGTTCCCGCCAGTGATGAACGGCGCGAGCCGCCCTCTGCCGGCACCTCGGCGACCGCGGAAATTGACCGGAGATCGATCCCGGTCATGCCTCCCGCTCCGTTCGACTGGCCGCCCGCGCTGCTCGAGCGCATCGGCGGGGAATTCGCGGCGGCTCGTGAACTGTCCCGCGCGCGCCGCGAAGGCAGAGAGTTGAGCATTATCGTGTTCGAAATCGCGCCGCTGGTGGCCGACCTGGATCTCGGCGAGTCGGTGCAGGACGCGAGCGACACACTCATCAGGACGATTCGTCAGTCCGACGTGCCGATTCGATGGAGCGGCCATGAGTTCCTCGTCGTGCTTCCGGGACTCACCGGCGAGCGGGCGCGGGCGGTGGCCGAGCGCGTACGCGCCGCCCTCCAGGCCGGGATGCGGCACCGTGTGGCGGTGGCCGGGGGCGTTGCCGAACTGGAGGAGTCGGAGGGGTTCGGCCAGGTCGTGAGCCGGGCGCGCGAACGAGTCAGCCGCGCGCGCGATGGCAGTCATAACCGAATCTTCTAAGCGCTCGCGCCTCGCGATTTCGCCCCGGTGGCGCTGCTGTTACGGCACGATCGCGACCGCCCTCAGCGGTGCACCGCTGCCTCCGCGCTTCACGGTGCCGAGATGCTTCGCCGCGTCGGGCCAGCGGCGAGAAAAGCCGGTTCTCAGCAACACGATTGCGTTCGCGGGAATCAGGCCATCCTGTTGTTCAGCCGCTTCGATGTCGGCGACCGAGATCAGGTAATCGGCATTCGCGTCGGATTGTGACGTCGCGTCAATCACGACCACCGGCCCGACGAGTCAATTGAGCGCGATCTGATCGACCGCTTCGAACGAGGAACCGTTGCTGATCGAACTCAATCAACTTACCGAGCGTCCGGAGCAGCTCCGGCACGCTGCTCCGGGTTTGTGGTTCGGCCAGAATTCCAGTGCCGATCAGGCGGATGGCACCGATCCACACGGCCCATCCGGCGACCATTGCCCCGCAAGCCGCGGCGAAGGCGGGCAGTGTGAGCGCGGTTCGACTCGCCAGCGCGACCCCTCCGGCCGTGCACACCAGCAGAACGACGGTGAGGCTCTGCCACCCAGCGGCCGGATCCGATTCCACATCCTCGTAGGCCCCGGCATCAAAGACGAGAATCCCAAACAGCCGGCGCGTGAATCGAATCATCTCGGGTTGTGTCTGCTACGCAACAATCGGCAGTATACGCCGGTCGGTTACGCTGAGGGATGCAGACAACAATGTCCCGGTTTGCCCGCCGTCCACCAGCGCCACGGCCACAACCGCGGCCAGGCCCAACCCCGCCGCGCCCAGGTCCGGGACCCACCAATCCGCTCCCGCGTCCGGGCCCGACAGGTTTGCCGTTGAAGCCGTAACCGCAGGGCTGCTGCGGTCCCGCGTGAGGTCGGCCGGCGGTCTCGGCCTGGTGGTGGGACATAACGTTCCGGAAGCTATGGCACCCGGTCCGGCGGCGATCCGCGTCGCCCGATCAGCCGCTTGTCCGCTCCTCGTCGCTGGACCTTCTCCAGCGGCCCTGTGATCGGCGCGACCCTCTACCTGCCACAAGCGAAATTGCCCGGCATGGTCGCGATGACCCCCGCACCACGAGTCTGAGCCGTCCGGGCCAGAGCACCGAGAAACGTCTACCCGGGTGATACGCTGTCCAAGACGTCATGCACCCGCTCAAGAGCCTCTCGATCGTGGGCGCCATGCCCGGCCTCCTGCTGGCGCTGCTCGTGGTGACGGCCGTCACTGGCTGTAGTGCCGCCATCAACCCGCTCAACGTCGAAGCGGCGCGTACCGCCGCGCGCGTCAAGACCG
>JBKJJZ010000470.1:0-3207 GCA_046597705.1 Vicinamibacterales bacterium
GCGCACGGTGTTGACCAGCGGGCAGGCATTTTTTGACGCCGATGGTGAAAAGCTCGGGGCCGTGGTGTCGATGCACGACATCACGCAGCGCAAACTGGCCGAGGACGCGCTCCGACAGGCCCACGCGGAACTGGAACGACGGGTGCATGACCGCACAGTGGAGTTGGCGCATGCCAATGCCGCCTTGCTTGATGCTGACCGGCGCAAGGACGAGTTTCTCGCAACGCTAGCCCACGAGCTTCGCAACCCCCTCGCGCCGATTCGCAACGCGCTGCAGATCCTCAGCGTGCCCAGAGTCGACGCGGAGACGGCGCTGCGCTCGCGGCAGATGATTGAGCGGCAGGTCCATCACCTTGTGCGACTCGTGGACGATCTGCTGGACGTCTCGCGTGTCATGCGCGGCAAGATCGAACTCCGCAGGGAGCGGGTCGAGCTGGCCTCGGTCGTCGCGCGCGCAGTGGAGACGGTCCAGCCGCTCGTGGATGCCCAGGGGCATCAGTTGACCGTCCACGTGCCGCCCGACTCGCTGGCGATTGACGCAGACCCTGTACGGCTGGCGCAGATCGTCAGCAACCTCCTGACCAATGCCGCGAAGTACACCGAGGCGAACGGCCGCCTTAGTGTGGCGGCTGAGCGTGACGGCGGGATGGCGGTGCTGCGCGTGGTTGACAACGGCATAGGTATCGCGCCGGCCATGCTCCACCGCATCTTCGAATTGTTCGTGCAGGTCGACCACGCCTCCACGAAGGCACAGGGAGGGTTGGGCATCGGTCTGACACTCGCAAAAAACCTCGTGGAGATGCACGGCGGGACGGTTGAGGCCCACAGCGACGGCCTGGGCCAGGGCAGCGAGTTTGTTGTCCGGCTGCCAATCGCGACGCTGGAGCGTCATGAGGAGTTGGCTGAGTCTGGCCACCGCGCCGAGCCGCCACTAGCGTCGGGCCATCGAATTCTGGTCGTCGACGACAACCGGGACGCTGCCGAGAGCCTTGCGATGTTGTTCACGCTTCAAGGCCACGAGGTTCGGTCCGCCTTCAGCGGCGCTGCGGCACTGGAGATGACGCGCACCTACATGCCCGATGTCGTGTTTCTGGACATTGGAATGCCGGGAATGGATGGGTACGAGGTCGCCCGCCGGATGCGTCAGAAGCCGGGGCTGGAGCATGTGGTGCTGGTGGCGCTGACCGGCTGGGGGCAGCAGGAGGATCGCCGCCGTACGGCGGAAGCGGGCTTCAACCACCACCTCGTTAAACCGCCGTCACCCGCGGCTGTCGATGCCGTCCTTGTCGAATTGAATCGGCAGCCCGGCCGGGATCCGAACCCGTCCTAACGTGCCGCATTAGAGAAAGCCCATCATGGCTGGCACACGCGAGCCCGCGAACACGATGCCCATGTCTCGGCTGCGGTGCCCGTTCGATTAGCCGGTGCTAAACTTCCCCAATGGCGCTCGCTGAGGTGTTGGCAGCCGTGCCGTCCGGGTCGCCTGAAGAGGCACTGGCCCGGCGGCTCGACTTCGATCGATTGCCGAAACACGTCGCCATCATCATGGATGGCAACGGCCGGTGGGCTGCCGAACGGCACCTCCCGAGAGTCGAAGGACACCGCGCGGGGATCGAAGCCGTTCGCGACACGGTGGAGACCTCGGCGCGCCTGGGTCTGCCGGTGCTCACGCTCTACGCATTCTCGGTTGAAAACTGGAAGCGGCCAGTTCCTGAAGTCACGGCCCTGATGGGCCTGCTGCGTCAATACCTGCGCTTGGAACTCAAGAGCCTGCTCAGAAACGGCATCCAGTTCCGCGTCATCGGGCAACTCGATCGTCTCAGCCGCGAAGTGCGTGAAGAGCTTGAGGCCGCCGTCGTGCGCACGGCCTCGAACACCGGCATGGTGTTCAACATCGCGCTCAGTTATGGCGGCCGCGCGGAAATCGTGGACGCGGCGCGCCAGGCCATTGCGCGAGGCATGCAGGCCGACGAGCTTGACGAAGATGCGTTCGCGTCGCTGCTCTACACGGCGGGCCAGCCTGATCCCGACCTCCTGATCCGGACCAGCGGCGAGATGCGCGTCAGTAATTTCCTGCTGTGGCAGATTGCCTACGCCGAGATCTGGGTCACCGACACGTTCTGGCCAGACTTCCGCGCGCGGCATCTGCTGGAGGCCGTTGCCGACTATCAGCGGCGCGACCGCCGTTATGGCGCCGTGTCGTCCGATCCGGTCGGGGCCCTTTAGTCACGCGTGACCCGCGTCATTAGCGCCGTCGTGCTGGTCGCACTCGTGGGCGGCGTGTTGTGGTTCGGGCCCTGGTGGGCCACCTTGGCGTTGGCGTCGCTCATCGCCGCGGTTGCCGCCGGCGAAATGGCGGGATTGTCGCGCGCGGTCGGCGCTCCCGTTCCTGTGCTCCTGGTCTCGGTTGCGGCCATGGTCATTTGCGCCATGGTGCCGATTGGCATCTCGAATGGATGGGCCATGGTGACGGTGCTGTCGGCTCTCGTACTGGGTGGAAGCCTGGTGACGCTCGCAGGCGGACCGCCTTCGCCGCAGGCGATCACGCGAGCAGCCATGACGATCATGGCGCCTCTCTATGTCGGATTGCCCCTGGGCGCGATGCTCTGGATCCAGCTGCTCTACGGACCGCGCAGTCTCATGTTCGTGATTGCGGTGATTGCCATCAGCGATACCGCGCAGTATTTTGCCGGCCGCGCGTTCGGCCGCCGCAAGCTGGCGCCACGGGTGAGCCCGGCCAAGACGCTCGAAGGTGCGCAGGGGGGGCTGGTTGCCGCGATAGGCGTCGGCATGTGGCTCGGACCCATCTGGGGGCAGGCGGCATCGCACGCCCATGGCGCGGCACTCGGCGCGGTGTTGTGTGTGGCCGGCATCACGGGCGATCTGTTCGAGTCGCTGCTCAAGCGAAGCGCCGGCGTCAAGGACAGCGGCACCCTCATTCCCGGACACGGAGGCGTGCTCGATCGGATCGACGCCTATTTATTCGCGGTTCCGGTCTACCTGCTCTTCCTGCGGTACTTCGGATGATCCGTGTCGCCATCCTTGGTTCGACCGGATCCATCGGAGAGAGCGCGTTGTCGGTGGTGGATTCCCATCGCGATCGCGTCACCGTGGTGGCGCTGGCCGCGGGACACAACACCACCCGATTGGCGGAGCAGGTCAGGAAATATCGGCCAGGCCGGCATCTGTCGCCACTGATGCCAGGGC
>JBKJJZ010000079.1:0-3005 GCA_046597705.1 Vicinamibacterales bacterium
GGCAGCAGAGCGCCTACAAAGACACGCAGACCTGCCAGTCCTGCCATATGCCAGTGGTGGAGGGCGAGATGCCCTTGACCCAGGTGCTGGGACTGCCGCGCGAAGGGCTGTCGCGGCACACCTATCGCGGCGGCAACTTCTTCATGATGAAGATGCTCAACCGTTATCGCGCCGATCTTGGCGTGAGGGCGACTCCGCGTGAGATGGACGCCGCCGTGACACACACGGTGGAGCACCTGCAGAAGGACACGGCGCACGTCGCAGTGACGTGCTCTGAACGGACGGCCGACGGCCTGGTCATCGATGTCGAGGTGGAGAACCTGGCCGGCCACAAGCTGCCCACCGCGTACCCATCACGTCGCGCGTGGCTTCATGTGGTGGTGCGTGACGCCGGCGGCCGTATCGTGTTCGAGTCCGGTGCGTTCTCACCGGACGGTCGCATCGTTGGAAACGACAGTGACGCCAATGCGACGAAGTTCGAGCCGCACTACACGGAAATCACACAGGCGGACCAGGTCCAGGTGTACGAGTCGATGATGGTGGATCCGGCTGGCCGGCTGACGACCGGGTTACTCGCGGGCGTACGGTACGTGAAGGACAATCGCCTGCTGCCGCGGGGATTGACCAAGACAGCGGCAACCGCAGACATCGCCGTGCAGGGCAGTGCCGCACAGGATTCGGATTTCGGGGACGGTCGCGATCGCGTGACCTATCGCGTGCCACTCAGCGGCGCGCAGGGACCACTGACCATTACGACCGAGCTCTTTTATCAACCCATCGGCTATCGTTGGGCCGTGAACTTCCGCAGCTACGATGCGCCTGAGCCGAAGCGCTTCGTCGCCTACTGGGACTCGATGGCCGGTGAGTCCGCGATCGTACTCGCGACGAGTACGGCGATGGTGAAGTAGTCCAGAGGCCGGAGTTCCAGCGGCTTTGCGGTAGACTGGCGCGGTCATGAAACACACCCTGGTCACTCTTGCGTGCGTCGGCGTGCTGGCCACCGGCGCGTCCGTGTTCACGCAGACCCCAGCACCGCCGGACCCGGTTCGCGAAATTGTCGGCAAACTCGAACTCGAGCGGTACAAGGCGACACTCAAGGGACTTGCCCAGTTCGGCGATCGCCAGCAGGGGACGAAGCGAAATCGCGACGCGATCGATTGGATCGAAGCCCAGCTCAAGAGCTATGGCTGCACCAGCACGGAGCGCATCACCTACACCTACGCACCGGCGGCGCGCGCCGGTGGGCAGGCTGCGGCAGGCGCGGGGCAGGCCGGTGCCGCAGGTGCTGGGCAGGCCGCCGCGGGTGGCGGCAGGGGGCAGGGCCGTGGAGGCACGCCAGCCGCGCCACCCACTCCTGGCTCGCCCGAATGGGTTCGACGCGGCCAGGCCGGAGGTTCCACGTACTACGGTTATCGCGGTCGCACTGGCGTTAACAGTAATCTCGAATTGCAGCCCAACGAAAAGCTTCGCGCACTGAACGCGGAACCGAGCGTTCCTGGCGAGCGCCAGGAAGTCTTTTGCACAAAAGTCGGCACCACGCGGCCGCAGGAGATGTACATCATCGGCGCCCATATGGATGGCCTGGGCAAGGGTGAAGCGGTGAATGACGATGGCTCCGGGACGGCGCTCGTGATGGAAATCGCCCGCATTCTTCATATGCCAGGGGTGACCACCGACGTGTCGATCCGGTTCGCGTTGTGGAACAACGAGGAGAGCGGCTTGAACGGCGCGCGCGCGTATGTGGAGCAGCGCGAAAAGCTGCAGGGCATCGAGAGTCCGGCCGGTTCAGGCAGGTATCCAGAACCCAAGTGGCTCGGCATGATTCAGCACGACATGATGATGTGGGACCACGGGATGCCTCGCGCTGATGGCACGCTCAATCCCGAGCAGCGGCCAGAGGCCGACGTCAACATCGAGTTCCAATCGAGTTCGAAGTTTTCGGATCAGTCGATGAAGCTGGCGTTCGCCTTCAAGGCCGCCGCCGATGCTTACACCACGCACTATCCGGCGATGGTGGGACCCCACATGACGAACACGGATTCCGGTCCGTTCCAGGATCTGGTGGCGGCGATCAGCCTTCGCGAGAACGAGCGCGGCATGCAGACCGGTGCCGGGTGGAATCCGCATTGGCACCAGCCGACGGACCTGTTCGCCACGTTCTCGGACAAGGATTTTCTCCTCGGGCTCAACGCCGCGCAGGTCACTCTGGGAGGCGTCGCGCGCCTGGCCGGAGCCAGGATCAGCAAATAGCGCCACGGCCCTTCAACGCGTAGACGCCCGTCGTGACCGTCGTCGCGTAGCCTTCGGCGACCAGCGCGTGATTTCCGAGGCCCGCGTCCGCCCGAGACAGCCCCGTGACACGCGCAAGTTCTCCGCGCACGGTCGTGTCCGCGCCGTCAAGGAACGCCCGTGCGATTTCCTTCAGAGCGGCGTCTCGTGTGAGGCGCCGTGTCAACGCCTCCGGGAATCGCGCCACCGCCAGCGTCCAGATGTAGGTGAACTTCGGGCGATAGACCACTTCACTGGGGATCACGATCATCGCCGCTTGCAGTTCGTCGAGCGCCTTCGTGAAGGAAGGCCGATCAGTGCTTCCGGATTCCGTGCGCAAGTCAATCGAACTCATCTCCCATTCCCTGCGCAGCACTGCAAGAACCGCCCGCGCTTGAGGGCTCAGGCGTCGCCGTTCCTGTGATTGGTGCATGCCCCAGATGGCGTGAAACGCTGGAATGAGCCGGGGTGCCACAAACATCGCTTTTCCACGCGAGAGCTTGCCGTAGTACACCTTGCCGCGTCTGAGGACCTCATCCTTCAATTCCCATGTGAGTGACGATTCCGGATCGGTCTGCACATTTCGAGGCATGACCGCATCGCGTCTTCCACAGACCGCTACGTAGAGCGATGGGCCCGGCCGCCGCGAATCCGTCAGGCACGCGGCGAAGCCGCTCCGCTCGATGAAGCGTTCTGCGTCAGAGGCCGTCTCGACTTGTCGCGCGCCCTCGCGATTC
>JBKJJZ010000139.1:0-10367 GCA_046597705.1 Vicinamibacterales bacterium
ACGGCGCCCCTGAAGGGACGCCCTACGGACGGTACACCAATTGGCGCCCCTGAAGGGACGCCCTACGGTAGACGCCCCAATTGGCGGTACGTAGGGCGTCCCTTCAGGGGCGCCTCATCTAGCGTCGCCCGACGCGCAGCGACCCGTTCGATGTGCGCATCTCGATGGTCGCGCCACCTGAACCCAGCGTCGTGTCGACACGTTTCGACACGCGTCCCTGCACGGTGACCGGAATGTCCAGGTTGAGGCTGCCATTGTTCGTGCTTGCGATGAGGTGTGCGTTGAAACCGTCCGGCAGATCGAGGCGCGCCGATCCGTTGGACGTCACCACCGTCATGCCGTCGCCGTCCCAGTATTTGCCGCTGAGCGTCACGTGGACGGAACCGTTGCTGGTGCGGGCATTCACGCGGCCACCGACATCGGTCAACCGCACCGAACCGTTTGAACTCTCCATGTCGATGCGGCCCTTGACGCCATCCACGGCGACCGATCCATTGGAGGTCTCGAGGCTCACATCGAATGACGAAGGCACATCGATGCGGTAGCTGACTGACCATGACCGGCGGCGCTCGCTGTCCGGTCCGGTGGCCCGAAGCCGCCCGTTGTCGAGTGTGACGGTCACGTCCCTGGCCAGCGACCGCGCGTCTGAATCGGACTCGGCGGTGGCGACCACGCGCGCCTGCACACTGATGTCGCGGCGCGACGAGCCGGTCACACTGATGCTGCCGTTCGCGTTGTCGAGGACCTCGAGCCGGGACGCCGATTCCCTCAGGTCGCGCACTTCGCAGAACACCTCGCGATCGCGGTCATAGTTTCGTTCAGCATCGCGGCACCAATCCTGGTCGTTCGAAGTGGTCGGTGCCTGTGCAGCAGGACGCCTCTGCGAATCGCGCACCTGTTCGAAGGCGGCCAGGCCGTCAACCGGTGCAGCGAAAGTCGATGCGAGCAAGGCGGCAAGAGGAAGTGCGAGAAGCGTGCGTGACATGAACCCTCCAAAGGGTGGCGTAGGGCGTGGCTTCAGCCGCGCCGAATAAGTGGAAAGACGCCGGGTTAGACGGCAGGCGGTTGGGGTCCGTTGCCTGTGGCCCGGAATCGGTCAGGGATGGACTACCCTTTCAGAGGATGCATCGACCTCTCATCAAGGCCGGGCTTGTGGCCCTGGGCTGTGCCGCGGCGGCCCACGGGGTTTCAGCGCAGACGGTGGTTGCCTGGACGGCGAAGGTTGAGCCTGCGGTGGTTGTTAAAGCCGGGGCGAACATCGAGGCGCTCCTCGAAGCCAGGATCGATCCCGGCTGGCACCTGTATGCACTGACTCAGGAGGGCGGCGGACCACAGGCCCTTGTGATCGCCGTGCCGCCCGAGTCTGCCTTCAAGCTGGCGGGGCCGGTGATTGCGCCGTTGCCAATCACGGCGCCTGACGCGAACTTCAACATCGATACGCAATACCACGCGGAAGAGGCGACGTTCTATGTGCCGGTAACGGTTCCGGCCAATGCGTCGGGACGCACGACGCTCGATCTCGACATCACATTCCAAACCTGCACCGACCGGTTCTGTCTTCCCGCCAGAACCGAACGCGTGAAACTGTCGCTGCTCGTGCCCGGCACCGGCGCGGATGTGACGATGGTGACGCGGGCGATGGCTCCGTCGGCCAGCGGCAAGAAGGTGTTTGTGGAAGACATGGCTGCGTCATCCGCCGCCAGTACCTTGCCTGCATACCTCGGCCTCGCGGCATTGATGGGTGCGTTGTCGCTGCTCACGCCATGTGTGTTTCCGATGGTGCCAATCACGGTGTCGTATTTCACCGGGCGTGCGGAGAAGGACCGGCAACGCGCGGTGGCGCAGGCGCTGGTCTACGGGGCGGGCATCGTGTTCACGTTCACGGCCGTGGGGGCCGTTCTCGCGTTTGGCTTCGGTGCGTCGGGCTTGAACCAGTTCGCCGCGAACCCGTGGCTGAATCTTGGTATCGCCGCGTTGTTCATCGCGTTCGCACTGAATCTCTTTGGCGCGTTTCAGCTTGCGCTGCCATCGCGCTTTCTGACCAGGGCAGCTTCCGCCGATTCCGGGCGCGGGCGTTACGTGGGAACGCTGTTGATGGGCCTTGCGTTCACCCTTACGTCGTTCACATGCACCGCACCATTTCTTGGAACGTTGCTGGTTGTGGCGTCGCAAGGCGACTGGCAATGGCCGCTCGGTGGCCTGCTTGTGTTTTCGTCGGTGTTCGCGGTGCCGTTTGTGCTGCTGGCGTGGGCGCCGCAAGCCGTGGCCGCGCTGCCGCGTTCCGGCGCGTGGTTGTTGTCGGTGAAAGCCACCATGGGTCTGCTGGAACTCGCCGCTGCCCTGAAGTTCCTCTCCAACGTTGATCTGGTCTGGAACTGGGGCATCTTCACGCGCGATGTCGTGATTGCGCTGTGGATCGTCATCGGCGTGATGCTGGTGGTCTACCTTGCCGGCGGTCTGCGCCTGGGCCATGCGCCAAAGCTCTCGCGGCCCGGTGCCCCGCGATGGGCGACGGTGCTTGTCGCGCTGGCTTTGACCATCTGGCTGGGGACCGGCCTCGCGGGCCAACGTCTGGGCGAACTCGAGGCTTTCCTCCCACCGGGGGACCTGGGCGGCGGCGAGGGCGGTGAATTGGCGTGGGTGGTGAACGATTACGAGGGAGCGTTGGCTCAGTCTTCGAAGGAAAACCGGCCCATCCTCATCGACTTTACCGGCTATACCTGCACCAACTGCCGCTGGATGGAAGCCAACATGTTCCCCAAGCCGGAAGTGTCGCGCGAGCTGGCCCGCTACATTCGCCTGCGGCTTTACACCGACGGTCGGGGCGAGCAGTACCTTCGGTTCCAGAACCTGCAGCGCGATACGTTCGGCACGGTCGCGCTGCCCTACTATGCCGTCCTCGCGCCGGGCGGTGTTCCCATGGTGGCCTTCGGCGGATTGACGCGCGACAGTGCGCACTTTATGGCGTTCCTGCAACGCGGACTTCAGTAAGGTTGCAACTATGATCTCACTCCTTCTCGTCGCACTTCTCGCCCAGGCGCCTCAGGTTTCGCAGCCAACCTCGCCACCCACCACGCCCGAAGCCTGCGTCAAAGCCGCGCGTGACTTCGCCATCAGCGAGCAGCGGTTGCTCAAGCAGATTACCGGCGAGGCGATTCGCAAAATCGAGTCCGACAAGGGAGTGATGGCGCAAAAATGCGCAGCGCAGTTCACAGTGGCGACGCACCCTGAAGCGGACCTCGCGAATCTCATGGCTCTCTACGGCGAGGCCGGTCAGCCGGACATGGCCAAAGAAGCGCTTGCTCGCGGGCTCGCATCCAAAACGATCCCCACCAAGGCCCGGGCGGAGGTGCTGGCACAGGCCGTCATGACAGGACT
Organism: Vicinamibacterales bacterium; assembly: GCA_046597705.1. Classification (GTDB taxonomy): domain Bacteria; phylum Acidobacteriota; class Vicinamibacteria; order Vicinamibacterales; family SCN-69-37; genus SYFT01. The sequence goes on from JBKJJZ010000139.1 coordinate 3,379, forward strand.
GCGCGAGCCCAAGTCCGCCGAACGCAACGCGCGGCTCGAACATTTCGTGGACGAACTCGATCAGCTGCAGGGCGATTTGCTCGACGTGAAGATCAGTGCGCATTCCCGAATGAACAGCTTCTACCGCGGCGACGATATCGACGACGGGATCATCAAACATTCCACGTGGCTGATCGACCGCGCCAAGACCTTTACGCCCGAACAGCGCGCAAAGTACGGCAGCACCATCATCTACGCGCACATCAACATGGCTGAGGCCGTGGCGGGACGCGGAGACAATCCGCGCGCGCAGGCGTTGCTGAAAGCCGCAAAGACTGGCTGGACCGACATCAAAGATGCGGACCGCATGATCGACCCAGTCATCGCCCGCTATGCCCTCGTCGGTACAGTGGGGGCGCCCATTACCGCGCCACGGTGGCTGAATGCTCCGGCCAACTCCACCATTGCCATGCCTGGCGCTGTCACGCTGCTTGAATTCACCGCGCACTGGTGCGGGCCGTGCAAGGAGAGCTACCCAGGCGTCAAGCGCCTGCTCGCCAAGTACGGGCCGCAGGGCTTCCGCGTGGTCCTGGCCACGGAGTTGTACGGCTACTTCGGCACCGAACGGCCGCTGACGCCCGAGGCCGAGTTCGAACGCGACCGTGAATACTGGTCACACGAGGGACTCAATGTCCCGGTCGCCGTTGGAGATCAGCGTGCCATCCCGGTGCGCAACGCTGACGGTACCTACGCCGCCACCAGGAATCCCAATGACGCCGCGTACGAGGTGGGCGGCATCCCCCAGATCCAGATCATCGACAGGAAGGGCCGCATCCGCCTCATCATGGTCGGGTACGACGACGTGAATGAAGCGTCGTTGTCGAAGCTGATCGAGTCACTGCTCAAAGAGAAGTAACCCCGCACAGTGGACGAGCGAAGACCCAGGGTGGCCCAGTCGAATCTTTATGTCGCCGGTCTTTGGCGCTATCCCGTCAAGTCGCTGGCCGGAGAGCGACTGGCGGTTGCTGACCTTGCCATCGGCGGTATCCCAAACGACCGGATTGTTCACGTCCGTGGACCTGAGGGCGTCCGCACGTCGAGGCGCCAGTATCGGTTGCTTGGCTTGCGGGGAACCCTTGGGGCCGATGCCACACCGTTGATCAACGGCATGATGTGGAACGCCGCGGAGGCGCTGGCCCTGGTGAAGCAAGCCGCTGGCGACGATGCGTGGCTCGAGACCTTTGACGGCGCCGAGAAGTTCGACGTGCTTCCGCTGCTGGTTGCTACCGACGGCGCGGTTGCTGAGTTCGGGCGCGACGTCAGGCGCCTGCGTCCAAACATTCTCATCGGCGGGGTGGAAGGCATGGACGAAGTGACGTGGCCCGGTGCCGAGCTGCACATCGGCGATGCCGTCATCTCACTCGATTCGCTGCGTGGGAGATGTCCCATGACCACGGTCGATCCGGATACGCTCGTTCGTGATCCTGAAGTGCTCAGAGACATCGGACGCCGGTTCGGTGGGCGGCTGGCCCTCAATGCAGACGTGGAGCTTCCGGGGACAGTCCGTGTGGGCGACTCCGTGACGCTGGTTCGTTCCCGCGGCGACAGTGAGGAGTTGTCGTGAATCGCGTGGTGTGGCGCGATTGATCACCTCGGGTCTTCCGGCCGCCATTGTTCGCCGCGCAGCACATAGCGGGTCTGGCCCGCGATGATCCGCGTCGCCTGCGGGTGCTCCGGATCGCCGGGCAGCGTCAGCGCCATCGTGCCGTCGTAGTCGATAAGCGCGGGGCAAATCGGATCAAGGCGCGCGGACTCGGCATCCGCCAGCGCGTCGTCTACCTTCGCATGCGCTGAGAGAAGCTCCAGCGTGCGATGGGTGGGTGGCGCCATCAGCACATCCTTCGCGTCGAATCGAGCCAGCACCTCTCGAGGCGTCGCCCAGAAACTGGCCATGGTTTCGAACTTGTCGTGTGCGCCATCCTGGCCTTCGGGCGCGCGCATCATGAAGAATCGCGCGTCGAATCTGCGCACTTCAGGCTCGGGCGTGACCCAGCGCGCAAAGGGCACCAGTGAGGAGAGATCGATGGCCAGCCCTCGTGCCTTCAAGGCTGACCGCAGGAAATCAGGTCCCGTGGCGAGCGCTTGCCTGAATACGAGAGCCTCGTCGTGCGTGAGCGCACCGCTCACGGGCAAGATCGCCGCTTCCTCCAGCGACTCGCGGCAGGCGGCAAGCGCGATGTCCTGCCGGACTCCAACGCGTGCCGGCATCAGCAGCCCTTCCCACACCGGATCGCGATCGGCCTGATCGACCTTGCCGCCGGGAAATACGAGCGCGCCTCCCATGAACCCGCTCTTCCGATTGCGTTCGACGCAAAAGACCTCGAGACCGTCAGCGCCATCGCGAAGCAGAACGAGCGTTGCCGCGTCACGCGGCACCGCGGGTGGCTTCGTGAAGTCGAAATTCAGCAGGCTACCCGGTGGTCCGGGCTGGGGAGTCACCTGCCAAGTCTACTTGCAGCGATGCGCTACCGTTTCAGCGCGTCCCTGAGCTGCTGCACGATCGCGGCGTGGCTGCCGGAGGCCGACAGCTTCACCACTCCTGAATCGGTTTGATAGAGCGCAGGAGCGGCCGGTGTCTCGGACGCAGGTCTCACACGAAGATCCGTCAGGGGATTGCCCGGCGAACGCTCAAGGATGTACGGCGGATTCCGGCTGGTCACATCCGGCTGCAAGCTGCCGAAGCCCCCGATGTAACCCCATCGGCCGAACCCCACGGCTTGTCCCGTGCCCGCGACTGACTTCAGGTCCGCCCATTCGTTGCTAATGGCTGTCAGCAGCGATTCCGTTGACCCGTCACTCGGCCTCCTGAAATACAGGTAGCCGCGCACCGGTTTGGAGACGGTCAGCGACGACTGCCCGGCGCCCCCTTCGACGTACGCAAAGGCGCCCCATACTTGAATGCGCTCGGGCGACTGCTCATTGGGTTCAAAGACAACTTTTTCGACGATGCCGTAGATGCCAAGCGGTCCGCTGGCGCCCAGGTGAGCGGCGCCCACAAGAGCCACAACCGAAGCGAGGACGAGTCTCCTGAGGATCATAGCCACCTCCACAATGTGTGTCAGATTGGACGCAAGGTAGCACGCCGGGGCCTTCACAGCTTCTTCATAATCACCGTGTCAGATGTGTTTGGAGGTTTCGCGGATTATGGCCACGTTGAAGGCGTCTCACATCACGGGAATAGTGGCCGCACTGGCCATGGGATGGTCAGTTGTTGGGGCTCACGCCTCAGCGCAGAGCCTGAGGCCCAACGAAGTTCGACAGGGCACCGAGGCCGCCCGGGTAGACGACTATCTGACGCGGCTGGTGCCCTATGGATTCTCTGGCGCCGTGCTGATTGCGATGGTGCCGAAGGGAGGCAATTGGGCAACGGATGGCCGGGTGGTGCTGAAGAAAGCGTACGGGCTCGCCAATCGGGAAGCCGGGCTCGCCTACACAGTGGACATGGTGTCCTGCATCGGATCGGTGACCAAGCAGTTCACCGGCGCGGCCATCATGAAGCTCGAGATGATGGGCAAGCTCAACACCGGCGATCTCATTTCGAAGTATTTGCCCGGCGTGCCGGCCGACAAGGCGGACATCAGCATCCATCACCTGCTGACCCACACTGCGGGTTTTTCGGGCGACCTTGGTGGTAGTGACGAGGAACCCATCGAGCGTGACGCGCTGGTCGCGCGGGTACTGGCTGCGCCTCTTGTGGCCAAACCTGGAGAGCATTTCGAGTACTCCAATGAAGGCTTCACGCTGGCGGGCGCAATCGTGGAGCGCGTGTCGGGGCAGGGATATGAAGCGTTCCTGCGTGACCAGTTGTTCCTTCCGGCGGGAATGAACGACACAGGTTATCAAACACCCGCGTGGCCGCTCGCGCGGTTGCCGATCGGCTATCGCGCTGATGGCGAAGCGTGGGGTCGCACCTTCAAGAACGGCTGGCTGCCGGACGGTCCTGGCTGGTACCTGAGAGCGAACGGCGGCATTCACGCGAGCCTTGATGACTTGTATCGCTGGCACCTCGCGCTGGAGTCCAGCAAGATCCTGTCTGTCGACGCTCGCGCAAAGTACCTCACCGGTTATGCGCCGACGCTGGCAGGAGACCATTACGCGTACGGCTGGGGCGTCTCGAAGTCACGGCGAGGCGGCACCGTCATCGCGCACAACGGCGGGAATGGATTTCTGTTCACGGACTTTCGCCGCTACGTGGACGAGGGCGTGGTGATGATCGCGATGTCGAACCAGCCGGTGATTCCGGCTACGCAACTCGCGCCGCGGCAGCTGGAGTCGCTCTATTTCAATGACGCGCCTGTGGTGATTCCACCGGTGCCTGTGCCCGTCGCCCGTGCGCAGCGCGATGCGCTCGCCGGAACCTACACGACGGACGCGGGTGCAAAGTTCGTTGTGCGCGCCACGGAGGGCGCAATCGAAGTGGAAGCCGACGACCCATCGGTGTTCGGCACAATGGGACCGCTCGTGTCGCCCGGCGGCCGGTTTGCAGACCTGGAGGCCCGCACCCTTCCACTCCTCGAAGCGTCAGCCAAGGGAGACTTCCGGCCGATCTACGACGCGTTCAAGTTTGAAGATGGCCGGCCATTCGAGGTCGTGCAAGGTAATCAGAGCCGGTTCTGGCAGGGATGGCGCGCGAGGTTTGGCGACTTCCAGCGGGTGGAGTTGTTAGGCACAGGAACGGTGCAGGGTGACCCGGCGGTGACGGTGCGGCTCCGGTTCCAGCGTGGTGGGCCGATCATGCAGTACATTTGGGGACCGCGGCGCCTGGCAGGTTTCCGCGACGTGCCGTCTGCCCCGGTGGCCCTGACCGCAGAGTCTGCCCGGTCCTGGGTGTTTTACAGCTACCGCCTGCCGCAGCTCATCCGTGCGCGGTTCGACGATAACGGCACGCTGACGATCAACAGCCAGTCGGGTACGCTGACAGCGAAAAAGACGTCGGGAATCTTTTCGCTTGAAAAAGATTCCCGACGTCTTTTTCAGCGCACGACGCGGACGGCTACCAGCGTGGAGCGTTCTGAGCCGTCAGCTTCGGCGACCAGTTCAATCAAGTAGTCGCCGGACGCAAGTGGCGACAGCGCAAGATCGACCCGCGCCAGCGTTACGTTGCCTCGTTCTTCCGTGACGACGGGCGGCGAGTAGTTCAGTGGGTTGCCGTTTGAATGCAGCAACCTCGCGCGCAGGCGGACGGGTGTGGGCGAGGTCACCATCCATTCGGCCCGCAGGCGTTCATTGCGTTGGAACTGCCGATCGGCCACAGGCACGAACGGTGCGGCTGGTGGTGATGCGGCTCGATAGAGTAGCGGCAGGCCAAAGGTCGATGCGGGCTCACTGGCCACACGCGACCGATCTTCGAGCAGCTCGGATCCCCGCCTGACAACTGCCCGCACCTGCCACGGGCCGTCATCGTCTGACGCGATGGGGAGGCGCACTTCGGCCCCGCGCGCACCGGACTTGATTTGCGTGGTCATGGTGACTGTGGCGCCGGTTGCTGAAGACGCCTCCTCGCTTGTCGCAGACACTTCGACTTCGGCGCCCTCGAACCAGTGACCTGCGGCAGCGGCCCCGAGCGGCACCTCGACCGCCACGGCCAGGGTGCCACCGCGCACTGCCGCCTGCAGGTGCAGGTCCGCATCTGTCCGCAGGCGTGCCAAGTCGTTGAGCGCGCGTTCAATGGGCGTGGGACCCGTCGGGCGTGGCGGGGCAGCGGCAGCTGCGCGCATGGCCGCCATATCCACTTCGCTCGGCGCCTGATACTCGCGCCGCGCGCGAATCGTCTTGCCGGTGGACTTCAGTTTCACTCTGATCTCGCGGCGGCGTCCGTCCCATTTCGTGTTGGTCGTGTAGTACCCGAGCAGGTAATAGGAGGGCATGTCGTTGGCAATCTTCTTCAGGCCCGCCTTGATGTCGTTGACGTTGACGATGGGGATGCCGTCCGTTTCGTCAGCAAGGCGCCGCAGCGACGAACCGCTGAACACCGTGGAGTTCGCGGTCAGTCCGATCGGGTTGACCGGGCTGATTGCCACGTTGGCGCTGCGAGCCTTCTTGATCAGGTTGTCAAACCGATCGGGATCCTGCTGCGGCATATCCCGACCCAGGGCCGTGCAGATGTCGACCCCCTCGGACGGGTTGTACGAACCCGTGGTGAGGCCGGTCGCGCCGGGCATCGGTCGCGAAATCGGCGGGCGGCCGTAGGGCACTGATGACCCGCCCCCGCCCCCACCACTCCCACCGCCGCCTCCCGGACGTCCGCTCGAGCCAGGCATGTTCTCTGTCACGAAGATCAGGCTCTTGCGCTCATCGCGCAGCGTTCCAAGGATGGAGATAATGCCCTCGAGATCGCGGTAGAGATTGTCCTGGCGCCACCGTGCGACAGCCGCCGAGCCGAAACAGCTGAACAACTTCTGCTCGACGATATCCATTTCGAACGGGCTGCTGTGATCGAGGATGGACAGAAACCGGCTGAGCCGGGCCTGTTCGGCCGGCGTGAATTTTCCCAGGATCAGATCGCTGGCCTCGTGACTCGGCAACAGGAGCCCATAGAGATCGCGAGGCCCGATCTCGCGCGTCAGGAGTTCGATGAGCGGCTCACGCACGGTCTGCGCACTGATGCGGCTCAGGCGGTTCACATAGACAACCACCACGCGATAGCGCGGGTCAGCGGCCAGCCTGAACGATTCACGCTGTGTCTCCACACTCGGCGGATCGACGCCGGGCGACCAGCGTTCGAAGGCGATGTACTCCGAGGAATCCACGCGCTGAGGCTTCCCGTCTTCGCTGATCTCGAAGTCTTCCGCCGCCAGGCCCTGGACAATCGAACCGTTCTTGTCGGTCGGGTAGGCGTCCACTCGCACAAAATGCGCATCCGAACGAAAGACGGGGAGCTGGCGGTCTGGCAGGACCTGGCCCAACTGCGCGGTGACGACCGCACCTGTGGCCGCTTGTCTGGCCGCAGG
>JBKJJZ010000296.1:0-8740 GCA_046597705.1 Vicinamibacterales bacterium
GCGCGTCTTGGTGACCTTTCGGATTTGCCGACGCACATTCTCCAGGGCGTTCGTCGTGTACAGCGTGCGCCGAATGTCAGGCGGGAACGCGAAGAACGGAATGACGTGCACCCAGGCACGACGCCACGCGGCGAAGACCGTGGGAAAGCGGCGCCCCCACGGGCCGGCCTCAGCGGCGGTGAGTGCCGCCTCTGCGGCGTCCGCACTCGCGGCCGTATAGATCGGGCGCAACGCTGCCGCAAACGCCTTTCGTTCTTTCCACCCGGCGTAGGCCAGACGGTGGCGCAGCAGATGCACCACGCACGTCGCAGGGTCGTCTGTGAGAAGACCGCATCGAGGGCCTCGGGGAGGCCCTTGAGTCCATCGGTCACGGCAATGAGAATGTCGCGGCAACCGCGCGTCTGCAGATCGGCAAACACCTTCATCCAGAACCTGGCGCCTTCGGTCTGCTCGATCCAGATCCCCAGAATGTCGCGCGATCCATCCGGCAGGATGGCCAAGGCCAGGTAGACCGCTTTATTCGGCACGACCGCTTCGTCCCGCATCTTGACGCGCAGGGCGTCGAAGACCTCGACCGCATACATCTCGTGCAGAAACGCCTGGATGTCGCGCTGCCGGTCGCGCGGAATCGCCAGCGGCAACGCCCCATCATCGGTCAGCACCGTCGTGGCGCTCGTGCCATGGCGATGATTGGGCGGGGCCTCGGTCGGGGCGGTCTCGGCCTCCTGTCCCAGGTGATGGCTCAGCTCCGCCCCGAGCACACGCTCCAGGAGGGCTTGCTTGAAGCGCCGCGTCGCGGCCTCCACCTCGGCCGCCGTCAAGATCCCCTCGGGGGCGAACTGATTGAGCAACGCGTCAGGGACGGGCGGCTGGCGCTCCAACGCGGGTCGGGACTTCTTGAGTGATCGGGACATCGGGACTCCTCAGGCTAAGCCCCTCACACAAAATCCCTGACAGTCCCAATTGTGAGATCGTGTGATTGTGGGCGCACGCGTCCCCCCTCCCAGAGGATCAGCAGGATTGTGCGCCCCCCAATCCGGCCATCCGACAAACCAATCACCAATCCTCAATCCGCAATCCGTGCAATTCCGATCCTCAACCCTCAATCCTCAACCCTCAATTCAAAGAGGCTGGTGTCAAGGCCTCCGCTAACGAACGCCGATCGTGCGAAGCGCGGCCCTGAGTTCCTTCTGAGAGACATCCGACACGATCGCGGTTTCACCGATGCGAATCGGAAGCACGAAGTGCAAGGTGCCGCGCGACATTTTCTTGTCCTTCAGAATGGCTTCGAGCACGTCGGACGCTTTGAGATCGGCCGTTGAGGGAAGCGGACCCATGTGGCCAATGACGGCCTTGAGCGCATCCAGATCCTCGGAGGGCAGCACACCTCGCTGGTATGAGAGCGCGGCCGCGGCGAGCATGCCGTAACCCACCGCTTCGCCGTGAAGAAACCGGCCGTAGCGGCTGATCGCCTCAAGCGCATGGCCCACCGTGTGACCGAAGTTCAAAGCGCGCCGAGGCCCCTGCTCTCGTTCATCGACCATCACCACTGCCGCCTTGATTCGGCAGCACTCGGCGATGAGCGATGTCAGGACTTGCGGGTCCTTCTTGAAAATGTCGGGCAGGTGCGTGGCGATGTGGTCGAACAGTTCCCGCGACGCGATGACGCCGTACTTCACGGCTTCATAGAGTCCGGCGCGAAATTCCCGGCGGGGCAGCGTGTCGAGGACTTCCGGATCGCACACCACCATCGACGGCGCGTGAAACGCCCCGACCAGGTTCTTGCCGGCCGTCAGGTTCACTCCAACTTTGCCGCCAATCGCGCTGTCGACCTGCGCGAGCAACGTCGTTGGTACCTGTGCCAGGCGCACGCCGCGCAAGTACGTGGCGGCCGCGAAACCCGCGGTATCGCCCACGACGCCGCCGCCGAAGCCGACGACGAGTGCCGAGCGATCGATGCGCCGTTCCACCATCCCGTCGTAGAGCCGGGCGACGGTGGCCAGGTGCTTGGCTTTTTCGCCGTCCGCCATGACGAGTGGCGCCTGTCCCCCGAGGATGTCGCGCAGCCGATCGCCGTGGAGCCGCCACACCGGCGGGCAGGTGATGACGACGGTGTTGGCCACGAGCTCCTGCTCAGCGAAGATGGCACCCAGGTTGCGCGTCAGTCCGGCGCCGATGAGCACGGGGTACGTGCCCGACGTGTGGGTGATGTCGAGTCGAATGACAGCCATCTTTCGTCGTGTAGGATAACAGGCAGTTCCACGTCAAGTAGAGGTGACCTTGTCCGAGAAGAAGAAAGAAACGTTTGTGACCGAAATCACTCCGCAGTCGGAAGACTTCTCCAGGTGGTATCTGGACGTTGTCCGCTGCGCCGAGCTGGCTGACTATTCGCCCGTCAAGGGATGCATGGTCATTCGGCCGTACGGTTACGCGATTTGGGAGAATATCCAACGCCTGCTCGACGCCCGTTTCAAGGCCACGGGTCACGTGAACGCGTATTTCCCGCTGTTCATCCCCGAGAGCCTGATCATGAAAGAGAAGGATCACGTCGAAGGGTTCGCGCCACAGGTGGCGTGGGTGACGCGCGGCGGCGATGAAGAGCTCGAGGAACGCCTCATCGTGCGGCCTACCTCGGAGGTCATCATCGGGACGATGTATGCGAAGTGGGTGAAGTCGTGGCGTGACCTGCCGGTGCTGATTAACCAGTGGGCCAACGTGGTGCGCTGGGAAAAAGTGACGCGTCCGTTCCTTCGCACCACGGAGTTCCTCTGGCAGGAAGGCCACACTGCCCACGAAACCGCCGACGAAGCCGAAGAAGAGACGCTGAAGATTCTGGCGCTCTACAAGGATTTCGCCGAGCGCGAACTCGCCATCCCTGTCGTGGACGGCGCCAAGAGCGAGAGTGAAAAATTCGCCGGAGCCGCGCGCACCTACTCGATTGAAGCGCTGATGGGTGACGGCCGGGCGCTGCAGGCCGGCACGTCGCACAACCTGGGCCAGAATTTCGCGAAGGCCTTCGAGATTCAATTCCAGGGGCGCGACAAGACCATCCAGCACGCCTGGACCACGTCATGGGGCGTGTCCACGCGTCTGGTGGGTGCGGTCATCATGGCCCACGGCGACGACAGCGGACTTGTGCTGCCGCCGGCCATCGCGCCCTATCAGGTTGTGATCATTCCAATCCCGCGCGGCAACTGGAAAGAGACCGTGCTGCCCACCTGTGAGGCCATTCGCGATCAGCTGTCCGCGCTCGGCGTGCGCGTGAAACTCGCCGCGAGTGAGGAGAACTCGCCCCCATGCAAGTACTCCGAGTGGGAGATGCGCGGCGTGCCGCTCCGTCTCGAAATCGGACCGAAGGACATCGAGAAGGGCGCGGTGTTCTCCGCTCGGCGCGACACCCGTGAGAAAGCATCAATCCCGATGGCCGACCTGGCCACGCGCATTCCCGAGCTGTTGCGCGAGATTCAGGACAACCTGCTCGCGCGGGCTCGGGCGTTCCGCGAGAGCCACACCTCGGAGGCTGCCACCTGGGCGGAATTCGCCACCGCCATGGAAGGCCGTCCCGGCTTTGTGATTGCGTCATGGTGCGGGAGCGCAGCGTGCGAAGCCGCCATCAAGGCGGAAACCCAGGCGACGCTGCGCAACATTCCCATGGACTCTCCGCCGGTGGAGGGACATTGCATCAAGTGTGATGGCCCGGCAACGGTGAAGGCGTGGTTCGCAAAAGCGTACTGAGCCGCGTCGCCCTGCTCAGGGGCATCAACGTCGGGAAGGCCAAGCGGTTGGCCATGTCCGATCTGCGGGCCGTCGCTGAAGGCCTCGGCTGGACAAATGTCGCCACGCTCCTGGCCACAGGCAACCTCATCTTCACGGCTCCTGGCTTGGACTCGGCGAATGCCGGGCCGCGTCTGAGCGCGGCGCTCGAGAAGGCGTTGGCGGGCACGCACGGACTCAGCACCCGCGTTGTCGTGCTCTCTTCGCGCGAAGTTCAGGTGGTGCTCGACGAGATGCCCTTCGGGCCGGAGGCGGACAATCCGTCGCGGTTGATGGTGGCCGCCTACGTGGACCCGGGTGCGCGCGCGAAACTTGAAGGCTTGGTCGGTCAGGATTGGTCGCCAGGGGCACTGGCCCTTGGACGCCATGCGGCCTACATGTGGTGTCCCGACGGTATTCTGGAGAGCGCCGTTGCCATGGCCGTGACTCGCGCGACCCGCGATGGACTGACCACGCGCAACTGGTCAACCTGGCAGAAGATTCATCGTCTGGCGGCGGCGACCAGCACGCCTGCTGACGGCCAGCGCTCGAGAATCAGTTTGAGCGCGGGGTGACGCCGGTTCAGCCCCTCGCGCGCCACGATGGCGCCGAACGCCTCGGCGAGATGATCCCTCCACCAGCGGTCATCGTGCGCTGATTCCACCCACGCGCGCGCGAGCGGCGTCAGGCACGTCGTATCACCGACGACCGCGGCTGCCGAGAGGAACCCGACAGGAAGCCGTCCTGTGGCGCCCTCGAGGGCCTCGCGAAGGTCATAGAGCGCGAGCCGGCTGCCGCGCGATGCCAGGTGCTGGTGTAATACTCCACGCACCACCGTCCATCTCTCCCGGGTTGCGGCATCGGTGGCTTGCGCTTCTCGTGCGCGGACGGCATCCACACCCCGTTTGAGTGCCATCAACGGCGCCCGCTCCCCATCGTCACGAGCCACCGCGGCGATGACCTCCGGGTCCGAAGGCAACCCCTTCGCGACGAGCGCTTCGAGAGATTCCACGGCACCGGCCTGGCGCCGCGTGACTCGCGCGACGACCTTCGATGCCGGGTCTTTCGCGAGCGCCGCGTAGATTGGCTTGAGGAGCCGTTCCGGCTGACCCTCCAATGCGGTCAACGCCGCGAGCCGGATGACCGTGGCCGCACTCGATGAGAGAGCCAGCGCGGCGAGCTGGTCAAAGGCACGAGTCGCCCGCGCGTCTTTCTCGCGGGCCAGGCGTCCGAGCACGCCCACCGCCGAGACCGCGACGGATTCGCCGGACCCGCCCAGTGCCGTCATCGCGGCCGAGATCGCGCGGCCGTCGCCGATGGCCTCTAAGGCCTCAAACGCGGCGACTCGTGTGTCGTCAGACTGAGCGGTGTCATTGGCCACCGAGACCAGAGTCGTGGTCGCCCGCGACCCGATCACCGCCAGCCGGGCGAGCGCCATCTCCCGGCGCTGTGTCTCTCCGCTGACGAGCTCCGCGATCAGACGCGCGACGTCGGCTGATGATGAAGGGCGGATGGACATAAAAGACAAAGGGCCGAAGCGTCAAACGCTTCGGCCCTTCATGGTTACATGAAGACGGGCTGCCCGTGTTACTGCAGCCGGACGACGAGCGCCGCGCGCCGATTCAGGCGGCGGGTTTCCTCGCGCGTGTTGTCGTGCTTGGGCCGTTCCTCGCCGTAGCTCACGATGCGCAGCCGGTCACCGCTGACGCCGCGCGACGTCAGGTATTCGCGCACGGCGGCCGCGCGCCGTTCGCCCAGCGCGAGGTTGTATTCGGCCGTGCCGATGTTGCAGGTGTGTCCTTCGATCTCGAGCCGCAGATTCGCGTTCGCCTGCATCGCGGCAATCGCTTCGTCGAGGACGCGCAAGGCGTCGGGCCGCAGGGTGTAACGGTCGAATTCAAAGTGCACATCTTCGAAGACGAAGTCCTTGACCACCGGTTGCACGACCTGAATGGTGACGTTGGCTGACGCCGTGCCGCCGCGGCCGTCATTGACGGTGACCGTGACGGGAACCGGACCCACAACCATCGGGGCCGTCCATGGAGTCTGCCGGTTGGTCGGGTTGGCGAACGTTCCGGTATTCGCAGTCCATCGATAGGTGAGGGGATCACCATCGGGATCCTGCGCGTCGGCAGTGACGGTTGATACCTTGCCCACCTCGACGGTGCAAGGATCACACGCGGCGCGCACTGTCGGGGGCCGGTTGGCGGGCGGCGCCACCACGGGCGCTGTCGTCACCTGCGCGGCGCTTCGGGCGGCGTCTTCGTCTGCAGCGCGCCGTGCGGCGGATGCGGCTGCGGCGGCCGCCGCATCATTGACGCCGGGGTGGTAGCCAATGCGGAACTGGATACCCACCTTGTCGCCTGATTCGTCACCGAAGCCTGTGCAACTCAGCGAGGCGATCGGGCATCGGGCCTTGCTTCGGCCATCAAGTGTTCCGGACCAGTTCAAGCCGGCGCCGAAGAAGAAGCCGGACCTGGCCTGCCAGGTGGCGCCGAACGCGGCGTAGACCGGGCTGCTCAGCGTCGTTGATGTCGGCGCGATGGAGCCATCGAATCCCCGGAAGCCGGCGGGTGCGGTGATGGTCTTGTCGAAGTATTTTTCGCCGGTCACTTCCGTCGTGAAGCGCAACCTTGAGGTGGCCGGGAAGCCCGCGCCGATGCCCCATCGGATGCCGTTGGTCAAGGCAAAACCGTCCGGGTCTCCACGGAAGATGCCGCCGCCGAATGCGGAGAGTTCAATGGCCTTGAAATTCCTGCTGAGGATGGCATCGACGCTGAAGTCCGTTTTGCCTGTGGACGCGCCGCTCTCGTCGTCGCCCGTGGGCAACTTGACGGCCCCTCGCAACGCGAAAGAGACCGGAGTGTCCCCATCCTGCGCCACGAGAGAAAACTTGGCGCCAAGCCTCAGGTCGCCCATGTTGTTGCCAGTCCAGCCTTCGGTCACGAGCGGATACTCATTGACGACGCCGCCGCCGGCGCCTGTCGGCGCGCCGGCCGGGCTGATAAAGAAGAGGGGGCGCGTGTCGCGATCGATGCGATTGATCGTGGTCAAGCTTCCGAAGAGTTCGACGCGGTTCTTGATGCCCACGGCAAACGACAGCGGAAAGTTGCTGACGTCGGTGAAGCCCTGACCGTAGTCGGCGTTTTCACGGTAGAAGCTGAAGGACCATTTCTTGTGCGGCAGGACCTCGCCGGTCGGCACAAACCAGAGACCGGTATCGCCGCTGACACTCACGGTCGCAGGACGCGTCTCGGAGGAACTGGAAGTCTGGGTTTGCGGTTGCGCCGTGGTCTGCGCAAACGCCGGGAACGCGGAAGCCAGCACTGCCCCCATCACACTGATGCCAACGAGTCGTTTCATGTCGAGGTCCTTTTACGAAAACGGGCGCAGTGGCGCCACGCCCGGAAAACTTGGCGACAATGGTATACCGAACCGGGCCAAGTCAATGAATTCAGGCCGGTTCCGAGGCGATCCGCATCGCCGTGGCTAAAGGCTCTGCGGTATACTTGACGGGCACCGGTTTCCTGGAGGCACCACATCATGTTTGGCTCGATCGGCATGCCCGAACTACTCATCATCTTCACGGTGGCGCTGATCGTGTTCGGCCCCCGCAAGCTGCCGGAACTCGGCCGCTCCCTCGGCAAGAGCCTGCAGGAATTCAAGCGGGCGTCGAACGAACTGAAGCACACCCTCGACGAAGAAATTTCGCTCGAAGAACGCAAGGCGACTCCATCGCCCACCGCGGCTGTCGTCGCAGCCCTGCCCCCGACCGATCCGTCGCTGATTGAGACGCCGTCGGCGCCGGAGACAATCGCGCGCGGCCACGAACAGCACTAAGCCTCCCGGTGAGCGAACGCGACAGCGGCAGGGACGTCGGGGACGACGTCTGGAAAAAAGACGAGGACGACGCCTCGCTCGATGCGCCCGGGCGCATGAGTTTTCTCGATCACCTGGACGAACTCCGGCGCCGCATTCTCTACGCGGTGTATTCCGTGCTGGGCGCGTGCGTCATCTCGTTCTACTTCATCAAGCGCGTGTTGCTGGAAGTCACGCAGCCCATGCTGGTGGAGGTCTCCGGCGGCAAGTTGCTCGGCACCGAGGCGCTCGACCCGATCATGTTCTTCTTCAAGGCGGGGCTCTTCCTTGCGCTGATTATCGCCTCGCCCTTGATCCTCCTGCAGGTCTGGTATTTCATCGCGCCGGGGTTGTACGCCAAGGAAAAGCGTCTGGCCGTACCCTTCGTCTTTTTCTCGACGCTGCTGTTTCTTTCAGGCGCGTACTTCGGCCATCGCTACGCGTTCCGCGTCACCTGGGAGTTCCTGGCGAAATTCAACCGCGAAATGGTGGACTTCATGACCTGGACGCCGACGGTGACCTCGGCGTTTTCGCTCTACCTGCGAATCGTGTTGGGGTTGGGCCTGGTGTTCCAGATGCCGGTGGTGATGTTTGTGCTGGCCCGTTTCGGCATCGTGTCCGCGCGGTTCCTCATAAAGAATTTCAAGTATGCGGTGCTGATCATCTTCATCGTCGCCGCTGTGGCCAGTCCCGGACAGGACCCGTATAGCCAGCTCCTGTTCGCAGCGCCCATGCTTGTGCTCTATGTGATCAGCATTGGCGTCGCGTGGCTGTTCGGGAAGAAGAAGACCGCTGACATCGCCGAGCGGTAGCAACGAACCTCGAACCTCGAACCTCGAACCTCGAACCTCGAACCTCGAACCTCGAACCTCGAACCGTAGTGCTACCATGACCTTACTATGCGCAAAACAGGCGTTCCCACAGCGGCGGTAGTGGTTGCGGTCGCCGCGCTGGCCGGTGGCCTGCTGGGGCAGGGTGTTGGCGCGCTGGGAGCCGGCGTCCGCGTCGATAGCGACCGCATCACGGAGCGCTATCGCATTTTCACGGCGGCGCTTGCCGCGGTTGAGCATGACTACGTGGTGGAGATGGAGTCGTCGGAGCTGGTCTACAGCTCCATCGACGGGATGCT
>JBKJJZ010000477.1:0-3584 GCA_046597705.1 Vicinamibacterales bacterium
GACTGGGGCAGGGGGCATGGCCGCTCAATCCCAAATCCCATCCGTCACTCACGCCATCAGCACTCGGCCATCCCAATCCTCAATCCTCAGTCCTCAACCCTCAATTCCACAGGGGACTTGACAACGTAGTGTTAGGAGCGCCGGACGAATGGCGCGGCTAGAGCCACGCCCTACGTTCCGCACGGGGAACGGAACCTGATCTTGCTGGCCATCGTCCGTAGTGCCATGTCCGCATTCCGCCACACGGTCCGCCTCCTCCTCAAAGACCGCAGCTTCACGATCACGGCCCTGCTGACCCTGGCCTTGTGCATCGGGGCCAATACGGCAATCTTCAGCGTGGTTCGATCGGTCCTGCTCAAGCCGCTGCCTGTGCCGGACTCTGATCGGCTGGTGCTGGTCTACAACAGCTATCCCAATGCCGGCGCTGAGCGTGCCGGGGCTGCCATCCCGGACTTCTTCGATCGACTTCGCGACCTGAAGGCGCTCGATGTGCAGTCCATGTTCCGGCGTACCGGCGTGACCCTTGGCGCCGAGGGCGGCGCGGAACGGCTGACGGCCGTGGCGGCCACACCGTCGTTCTATCGGATGTTGCAGGCGAAGCCCATCGCGGGTGCGATCTTCACGGATCAGGACGGCGATGATGGATCGACGCGGCGGGTGTTGCTGGGGCATGCACTCTGGCAGCGCAAATTTTCGGGTGACCCCGCCATCGTCGGACGAGAGATACGACTCAGTGGCGACGTGTATCTCGTCGCGGGTGTGTTGCCGGCCGAGTTTACGTTCTTGCGCAATGACGTCGATGTCTGGCTGCCGACCCGGTTCACGCTGCAGGACAAGTCAGACGACAGCCGGCATAACAACAACTGGCAGTACGTCGGCCGTCTTGCGCCAGGCGCGTCGGTCGTGCAGGTGCAGCAGCAGCTGGATGCGATTCAGGCCGTCAACGATGAGCGGTTTCCGAAGCTCAAACAGATCCTGAAGGACGCGGGCTATCACACGGTGGCCGTTGCCTTCCAGGGCGACCTGGTCCGTGAACTGAAACCGGTGTTGTATCTGCTCTGGGGCGGAGTGCTTGTCGTCTTGTTGATTGGATGCGTCAACATCGCGAATCTGGTGATGGTCAGGGCCAGTGCGCGCGCGCGGGAAATGGCCACGCGTCACGCGATCGGCGCGACGATGGGAAGGCTGGGCGCTCAACTCTTGAGTGAGACGGTCCTGCTCGCGGCGGCTGGCGGGGTTATTGGTGTGGTGTTGGGCTGGTGGGCTCTCAGAGCCGTGCCGCTTCTTGGGCTCGATGAGATTCCCCGCGGCGATGAAATTCACATGGACATCGTGAGCGTCAGCGTTGCTCTGGGACTCACGCTGCTGGTGGGTGTACTTATCGGCATCATTCCGATTGCGCGGCTGACCCGGATGAATGTCAACGCCACCTTGCGTGAGGAAGGCAGAGGCGGGACCGTCAGCCGGGCCACCAACCTGTTGCGCCGTGGCCTGGCGGCCGCGCAGATCGCCCTGGCGTGCGTGTTGCTGATTGGCGCCGGGCTGCTTGCGGCCAGTTTTCAGCGCGTGCTGGGCATCGACCCTGGCTTTGCCCCGGATGGAGTGATTTCGGGATCCATCACCCTTCCAGCGGCGAGGTATCCCGATGATGCGGCCCGAGTGGCCGCTGTCACGCGCATCGTGGAAGCCGCGCGATCAATTGCCGGAGTGCAGCAGGCCGGGGCCACGTCAAGCATTCCTTTCGGCGACGACTACAGCAGCAGCGTGATTCTGGCCGAAGGCTATGTGATGAAACCGGGAGAGTCCCTCATCTCTCCAAGCCAGACCGTGGTCAGCGAGGGTTATTTCGAGACGATGAAGATTCCGATCGCGAAGGGGCGAGTCTTCACTGCGGGCGACACCGCGACGTCCACTCCAGTGGCTCTCGTTGATGAGCGATTGGCCGCAAAATTCTGGCCCGGCCAGGATCCCATCGGCCGACGGCTGTACTCGCCTGAGAGTGCGCAGGACGTGATGGCCATCACACCCAAGACCAGGTTCTTCAACGTCGTAGGCGTCGTGAAGGAAGTGCAGGTCCTGGGACTTGCGACCGGCGTTGAGCCCGTGGGCGCGTACTACTTCCCCTTCACCCAGGCGCCGGATCGGTCAGTGTTCCTGACGCTGCGCACCGCCGTGGACCCCGAGTCGGTGATCAACACTT
This sequence comes from Vicinamibacterales bacterium, assembly GCA_046597705.1. Taxonomy (GTDB): domain Bacteria; phylum Acidobacteriota; class Vicinamibacteria; order Vicinamibacterales; family SCN-69-37; genus SYFT01. The sequence continues at coordinate 2,201 of JBKJJZ010000477.1, forward strand.
TGCGCGCGAAAATTGGCGCCATCGACGCCGAGCTGCCGCTCTACGGCGTTCGCACCATGGTGGAACGCATGGATGCCTCACTGATCAGCCGCCGCGTGCCCATGCTGTTGGCCATGGCGTTCGCCGCCGTGGCGCTGTTGCTCTCTGCAGTCGGTGTGTATGGCGTGCTCGCATACCAGGTGGCGCAGCGGCGCCGCGAGATTGGCATCCGCATGGCACTGGGCAGCACCACGCGCGAAGTGTTTGTCCTCGTGCTTCGCGACGGGTTGAAGATAGCGGCGGCCGGCCTGACCGTTGGCCTCATCGGCACCTACTTCGTTGGCCAGGCGATGAAAGGGCTTCTTTACAACGTTGCACCCATGGACCCGGCGGTGATTGGGGGCGTCGCGGCTCTGCTGACGGTCGTTGCTCTCGCGGCTACCATCATTCCCGCTCGGCGGGCTTCGCGCGTCAATCCGCTCACGGCGCTTACGGACTAGTGTTATTTTCAGGTACGTAGGGCGTCCCTTCAGGGGCGCCGTGAATTGGCGCGGCTAGGTCCGCTGCGCGTATGTGATGATGTAACCATCCGGATCGAGGAAGGCAAACTCCGTCATCCCGTACCATTTCTTCTCGAAGGGCATGACCACTTTAACCAAGGGCGCCAGTCTCGCGTAGGCGGCCTCAATCTCGGTCACTTCGATGAAGAGCGTGAGCGTGCCGCCGATCGGCACGTTCCTGAACGCCGGATATTCTGCAAACGCCGCTTCAGGCGCGTTCAGGAAGATCTCGACTGAGCCGCACGTCATCATCGCGAAGGCATAGGGGGGAGCATCGGGCACCGTCATCTGCATCGTAAAGCCGAGGACGTCTCGATAAAACGCCGCGCTCTGTTCAACATTCGAAACGATCAGGTTCGGAGTCAGTTTGGTGATTTCAGAGGACATCGCACACCTTTTTAATGGACAAATGGATAACTACCATCGAGGCGGCCCCAGCCGGACGCCGAATTCAAAGATGTCGCCGCGGCTGTAGTGGCCGGCGACGTCCAGCGTCATACGCTCCGCGTCCAACTGCGCCGTATCCAACGTGGCGGTCAGGATTGCGGGTTCGTCGTAGCACGGCGGCACGATATACGCGCCGTCGGGGCCGATGATGGCGCTGCCGCCTCGCAACACCAGCGCCTCGTCTGAAGGCGCGCGCACAGGATCGCGCTCCAGTTCCTTCGGAAGAGACGACGCGGGCATCAGCGAGCCTGCGGCCAGCACGAAGCAGCGGCCTTCGAATGCGTAGTGACGGCTGGCGAGTTGGAGCCGCTCGTGGACGGTTGGCCAGACGGCCACATGAATGTCTTCGCCCGAGGCGTGCAGCGCTTGCCTCGCCAGCGGCATCCAGTGCTCCCAGC
>JBKJJZ010000553.1:0-26714 GCA_046597705.1 Vicinamibacterales bacterium
CGCGGACACCACACACGCGCGGCACCGCGGATAGACCGGCTTGCATACATTCTGGCCCCAGGTGACCAGATACAGATTCACATCGGGCCACCATCTGCGCGGCACCACCTTGTAGAGCGCGTGCTCGGTTTGCTCCGGCGTCCTGGTCTTCACCCAACCCAGGCGGGTCGGAATCCGGTGGACATGCGTATCGACGCAGATGTTGTGACGACTCGAGTGCGACAGGATCAGCACGAGGTTGGCGGTCTTCCGGCCGACGCCGGCGAGGGTCAAGAGCTCATCCATCGTGTGCGGCACAACGCCGCCGAAGTCGTCGAGAATCTGTCGGCACGCCTCCTTCACGTGCCGCGCCTTGTTGCGATAGAAGCTGACCGGGTAGATCAACCGTTCGATGCGACTCACCGGCAACGCTGCCATCGTCTTTGGTGTGCGCGCGACTTTGAATAGCCGCTGCGAAGCAGCGGCGGTGACCGCGTCCTTTGTCTGAGCCGACAACAGCGTGGCGATCAGCACGCGAAACGGATCGTCCTGCGTCTCCTCGGCAATCTTCTCAACCGCAGGCTCTTCCATTGAGCGGATGGCTCGACCGATGGACTTCAGAACGCTAACGAGTGGGAGATGAGGGGAGGTTTCTCGCATTTTCTATAGTTCCCCAGTTCCCCAGCTCCCCAGCTCCCCAGTTCCGCCAGTTCCCCATTAGTACCCGTGACTCTTGCAGTAGCCGCAGTGATCGCAGCTTACGGCCGGCTCGATCACGCATGCATCTCCTACGTTCACCAAGCCGGTATACAGCGCATGGCTCGAGAGGACAGGCGAGAGGATTGGTGTGAGCGGAGCCGGCGTTGATGCGGGACGCGGCTCGACAGGAGTGCCCGTGCGAAGCCCATCTCCCATATGCCTGGCCACGGCTGCCCGCACGAGTGACCGCAGTTCCTGGTCGTTCATTCCTGTACCGTTACCGCATCGATAATACCGATGATGGCCGCGTCCACGGGAGCGGCCTTGCGACCCAGCGCGTCACCGGCGGACTTGCCTTCGATCACAATCAGAACCTTCTCACCAACGCCAGCACCCACCGAATCAATCGTGAGTACGGCACCACCGCGCGCTTTGCCGTCGAGGGTCAGCGGCTGCACGAGCAGCAACTTGGCACCTTCCATCTTGTGGTGCTTGGTGGTCGATACCACCGTTCCGATCACGCGCCCGATCTGCATGAGGCCTCGGCCGGCGGCACATCCCAGCTGTCCACGATGCCCACCACGCACGCGTCGGCCGGAGGCTCGCCGGGATAGAACGGAAACGCGGCCTCCCGGCCGCGCACGAAAAATACAAACTCTCCAACGCCGGCACCGACGGCATCCAGTGCCACGACGGGCCGGCCTGACGACGTTCGATCAGGCGTGATGGGTTGCACCACCAGCATCTTGTGGCCGTTCAGATTCGCGTCCTTGATCGTGGATACCACGGTGCCGATCACGCGGGCGAGTTGCATACCTACTTCTTCGCGTCTTTGTCGCTGCGGTGCGCAATTCCAGGCGTATCGATTTGATCGACGATGCCGATGATGGCGGCGTCGATGGGACAGTCCTTGAAGCCCTGCGCCATCCGAGCCGAACTGCCGGACACGATGAGTACGGTTTCGCCCAGGCCGGCATCAACCGTATCGACGGCCACAAGGTAGTTGCCGTCAGGCGCTCCAGACGCATCGAGCGGCCGCGCCACCAGCAGCTTGCTGGCAACGAGCCGCTCGTCCTTGCGGGTCGCGACGACCGTGCCGACGACCTTGGCGAGAATCATCCCGCCGCCTACTTCGCCGCTTTGCCGATCGGCAGCACGTCCTCGAGGTTCGCGTGGGGACGCGGAATCACATGCACCGAGACCAGCTCGCCCACCCGGCGCGCCGCGGCCGCGCCTGCATCGGTGGCCGCCTTCACGGCCGCCACGTCACCGCGCACGATCGCCGTCACGTAACCGGCGCCAATCTTTTCCCACCCGACCAACGTCACCTTGGCAGCCTTGACCATCGCGTCGGCCGCTTCGATCATCGCGACCAACCCTTTCGTCTCGACCATTCCGAGCGCCTCGCCCATGGATCCCTCCAGTCGCTAATCTACTCACGCCTCAAAATCGGACTCACGCGGTCGTGCGTGCCGTGAGGTGCCGCACGGCGTCCTCGATCAGCGTCGTGAGCTGGCCGTATGTTAACTGAATCTCGCCGGTATTACCTATCGGCATGCCCGGTATGTCCAGAACCAGCTGTTCACCGGGCGCCGATGGCGCTTGCAGCACCTGGCAGGCCGGGTCGTCACCTGCGGGCGGAGCGACGCACACCGGTGCGGGCGCGACAATTCCATACATCCCGCGTAACCCCTGAAGGCGATCGACTTCTTCCCGCGAGAGCAAGTGTTCACGACCCAGCATCCGCGCCACCAGGCTGATGCGTGCAAAGTGCTCGATGGTCTCCATCTTGTAATACGCGGCAAACAGGTCCTTGCCGAGCGCAAGCGCGCCATGGTTTGCCAACAGCAGGGCGTCATGAGTCCGGACGAATGGCTCCACCGAAGCCGGCAGCTCCGGCGTGGACGGCGTCCCGTACTCCGCGATGGGAATGCTGCCCAGCGTCGTCACCACTTCCGCCAGGACCGCGCGATCGAGGGGAATGCCCGCCACGGCAAAGCCGGTCGCAAGGGGCGGATGCGCGTGCACCACGGCGTTCACATCGGGGCGATGGCGGTAGGCCACCAGGTGCATCAGGATTTCGGTCGAGGCTTTGCGATTCGCTTCACCCGCCAGCAGCCGGCCATCGAGATCCGTGATGACCATCATCTCCGGCGACATGAAGCCCTTGGACACACCGGTGGGTGTCATCAGGAGGCGATTACCGGGCAGACGCACGCTGATGTTGCCGTCGTTGGACGCAACAAAGCCGCGCGTCCACAGGCGGCGGCCCACTTCAACGATGTCCTGGCGGAGTTGGCTCTCGTCTGGCGTGATCGACATGACCCGGCTCAACCGGACTTACGCGCGGCCCAGGCGGTGCGGCACGTTTCGGAACAGAAGTACACCGCGTTGTCGCCCGAGCCCTCGCGAAGAGCCCGGCCCACAGCAACATACGTCCCGCAGTTGGGGTCGCGCATCAGCTGTCCGCCTTCTATCGTGCCGGGCGGCTTCGGTTGCTGCGGTGCCTTCGGCGCGGAGGCGCCGCCAACCAGGCCTGAAAGAAACCGAAGCACAATCCGAATGATGAAGAGGATCACCAGGATCCGGAAGATCCACGCGATCAGAGCCATCTACTGACCTGTTCCGCCTCGGCCTGCAGGTGCCGCCGTTGGCGTGGGAGTGGCTGGATGCGCGCTCTTGACGGCCGCGAGCGCCTCTTTCGCACGCAGCGCCTCAGGACTGTTCGGCGCCACGGCGACCAGTCGTTCCCACGACTTGCTCGCGGCTCCCAGATCCTGCTTGCCGAAGGCATACACAATGCCCTGGTTCAGCAGCGTCTTGGTGTGCGCGGGATCGATCGACAGCGAGTGTTCGAACTGCGTCAGCGCACGATCGGCCTGGTTCGATGAGTAGTAACTCACGCCCAGATCGGTACTCGCGTCCACATTCTTCGGATCGATCTTGAGCGCGGCCTCGTACCAGGAAATCGCGAGGTCGTACCGCTCAGCGTCGAAATATAGGTTGCCCAGATCGACACGCAAGGTCGCATTCGCGGGCTGGGCGTTCGCCTGACGTTCCAGCTCCGCGGCGCGCTGAACATCCAGCGGCGGCGGTGCCGGAGTCGCCTGCGCCTGCGGCGCGCCAGCCCCTGCCGCCTCAGCCACCAGCGGCGGCGGCGCCTGCTGCGTGCCAAGAATCCAGCCCACCAGGAGCCCGAACATCGTGCCGGAAATTGCAAAGACCAGAGAGTCTCGGTTCATCAAATACCTGTCGCGATTCTAGGCCAATTGGCGCGGCTAAAGCCGCGCCCTACGTACTACAGGCAAGCGAAAGCTGACTAGCGTCTCGGGGGTAAAGGCTGCTTTCGCAGCTCCTCGATCTCGCGAAGCATCCCCACAACCATCGCTTCCACCACCACGCGGCCTTTCTCGCGCGTGGCGAGGGTCGCGTCGCCGTAAATGCCTGTCGGCGAGTACCGGCCGATCTCGCGTCCCTTCTCACGCGTGAGCGGCCCACGGCCACCAGCACGCGGGTTGATGTCCTTTGCGGCTTTGCTCATGTCCACGCGACCAGGTGCGATGTAGAGCATCATCGAGGTCTCGATCTCATCTGCGTGTGTGCCTTCCGGCTGTTGCTTCACCGTGGCCTCCGCGGCGGCCGCGATGGTCAGCACATCGGTGAACCGCATCAACACGCCGGTCCTGGCCAGTTCGTCGGCGCTTTCCTTGAGCGGCACCAGTGTCGACACGCCGGTATTCAACACGTAGAACCGTCGCGGCCCGTGCGCGGTGAGACTGTTCACGATGTCCACCACCAGGTCCCGAGCGGTTGCCTGCTGCAAGTGCGTTGACCCGGGGTATTCCACGAACGCCGGATAGTAGTGATACGTAATCGTCGGCGCCACCAGCACCGCGCTTTCAGCCATGACGCGACGCTTGAAGTACTCCGCCAGTTGAAAGTCGTTGTCGAGCCGAAGATGGGGACCGTGTTCCTTCGAGGCCGCGCCCAGGGGAATGACCACAATCTGGTCGCCCGCAAGAGCGCGCTCCGCTTCAACCCACGTCAAGTTGGAGAGCTCTACACCGCGCTGCTGGGCGAATACGGACGCTGCGCCGGCCACAGCAAGAATCGAGATGAGCAATCGCATGGCGGATGATACCGTGAGGCCCTATGGCCAACATCGAGAAACACGCTCCGGGCTCGCCGTGCTGGTTCGAGCTCTCCACGAACAATCAAGATGCTGCGAAGGCGTTCTACAGCTATCTCTTCGGTTGGGTGGTTTCGGACAACCCGATGGGACCCGATGCGGTTTATACGCTCTTCAAACTCGACGGTCTTGACGCTGCCGCCTGCTGCACCTTGCAGCCGGAGCAGCTCACCCAAGGCGTCCCTCCGAACTGGGCGGTCTACATCGCCGTTGAGAACGCTGATGCGACGGCACAGAAGATCACCAGCGCCGGCGGCACCGTCATCATGCCTCCGTTCGATGTGATGGATCTTGGCCGCATGAGTGTGGTGTCCGACCCAGCGGGCGCCGTGTTCTGCCTCTGGCAGCCCGGCTCCAACACCGGCACTCAGATCGGTGGCGTGATGCATACCGTCGGCTGGATCGAACTGTCGACCACGGACAAGGCGAAGGCGGCGGCATTCTACGGTGACGTGTTCGGCTGGAAGGTCACCAACGGCAAAGGCGGGCCGGCGGGCCCGAACGACTACGGCCACATCGAAAACGCCGGCGCAATGATCGGCGGCATTCCGCCATCCAGCATGCGCGACCCGAACGCGCCCCCGAACTGGCTGATCTACGTCGAAGTGGCCGACACCGCCGCGATGACGACGAAAGCCAGTTCGCTTGGCGCGGGTGTCGTCATGGGCCCGATGGACATCGGCGACAACGGTACGATCTCCGTCTTGCAGGATCCGCAGGGCGCGTTCTTCGCACTGCATCAGGCGCCAGCGCCGAAGTCGTGAAGTAACTACCTGCCCGCAGGTCGGAAACTCGCCAGGCGCCAGAGCGCTGCGGGTTCGTACATCTTCCCGTTCGTGACCACTAAGCGGGTGCGGCGGATCGCGGAAATGTTCGCCAGAGGATCCGCGTCGAGAACCACCAGATCCGCGCGCTTGCCGAGGGCAATCGTTCCCGTGTCGGCCCCAAGGTTGAGGGCGCGCGCCGACACGCTGGTTGCGGCCTGGATGGCCTGCAGCGGCGTGAAGCCAGCCTGCACATAGAGTTCAACCTCACGTAGAAGGCTGTACCCCGGCAGCGCGCCATCGGTGCCGGCCACGATGGGCACGCCTTTATCGAGGAGCGTCTTCAGGATCGAGGGACGCGGCGTCAGAGCGGCTGGCGGGGTTGTCGCCGCCTGATCCGGCGGAGCGGGTCGTGGATTGTTGAGGACGCTGCGGTAGTTCGCGGCAAGCGCGTAAGGCGCCTGCGCCATTCCCGGTTCGATCGCTTCCGCGCGCACATCGCGCGGACGGCCGAGCAGTTCGCCCCAGGCCTGCGTCGGATCGATCACCGTGTGCCGCTCGGCCAGCAGCGCCAGAACGCGATCGGAATCCGGTGTGCCCGGCTGTCGCACCGAAAGATGCGCGATCTGATCCATGCCGGCCAGCACGGCCTTCTCCAGTCCAAGCGCCGTGGGCACATGCCCCGTCACCGGCATCTTCAGTTCATGCGCCCGCGCCGTGATTGCCGCCACCACGTCAGGCGGCACAAGGCTGTACAGCTTCATCTGGCTGAAGCCAGCCGCATGGTAGCGATCTACGATGGCGCGGCCCTCGGCCGGAGTCGAGGCGACGACAGTGCCGAACCCGCCGTCGCCTGGACCGTCCACGAGGCCTGCCAGTTCCACGCGCGGACCCAGCCCGCGCCCGGAGGCAATTTCTTCGCGAAACGCCTTCAGAAAGGCGAACTCCCCGCCCATGTCACGGATGGTCGTCACGCCCGCCGCCAGATAGGCCGGCGCCCATTCAATCTGCGACGCGTGCGCGTGCATATCGATCAGACCCGGGATGATCGTCGCGCCCTTCACATCGATGACGCGCGTGCCTTGCGGCAGGCGGACGTTCGCGCGCGGGCCAACGCCAGCGATGCGTTCGTTCCGCACCCACACGACACCATCCTCTATCGGAGGTGCATCGTCTCCCGTGATGATGCGCGCGCCGGAGAGGGCGTAGACGCCGGAGGCGGTGGGTGGCGTCGAACTGGCGAAGCCCGCGAGGTCCGCCATGCGATCGCGCACCGAACTGGCCTGCAACTCAGGTAGCGCCGAGACGAGATCTTCCCGGACCGCTTCAAACGGCAGGATATGGATACGCGACACCAGCGCGGCAAACCTCCCGGCGAACCGCGGGTCGGTAGACGCGTCCACCCACACAGTCTCGCGTCCCCAAACGACGCCATCCACGCTGTAGCGACGCAGCTTGACGGTTCGCCCGCCTGCCTGCACCTCTTCGTTCCCACGCAAGGTCACGACGATGCGGCTGTCGGCATCACCGGGGAGCAGGGCGATGCTCGCAGGCCGCTTGTGACTTTCCCAATAATCGATAAGCCACGCGCGCGCCGAAACCGGCGCCCAGCTTCGAGCCGGAAACCATGCCGCGGGCACGGGCACTTCAGTGGTCTCGCCCATCGATGTCACACGCACGGTCTTGCCGGTGATTTGCGTGGGCGTGCCGGTGGCGATGACTTCAGTATCCACGTTGACGAATCGGTAGCTCTTTCCTGACGCGCGAAAACGTCGAGCGGTACCATCAGGAAATGTCACGAGCGACGCGGTGAGTTGCAGCCGCGTCCCTCGATCCACCAGTTCCATTTCAGTGTCGAGGGTGCGACCACCCTCAGTGATCCACATTTCCTCTGCCCTCTCGACGCCAACCGGACGTTCAATGAGGAACAACTGAATGCGCGTAGCCAATGGGGAGATCTGGGAGATCTGGGCATTGACGCCCGACACCAGGACAAGCAGGAGCACCGCTACGGTCTTGGGAAACATGGTGAGGCGCCAGTGTATGCTGCCCAAGCGCAGTTGGCGCCCCTGAAGGGACGCCCTACGTACGACATGAAAGTCGAAGCTGCGCTACCGCCGTGGCGGCCGGACCGGCCTCAGGCGGATTGTCGTCCGGGCCACGCCGTCTCTGGCGGCGCCTTCCTCAATGGTCTCGATTCGCGAGTCGCCGTCGTGCAGGTAGTTGACGTGCGCCATCAGGAACGAGAATCCCATGCGAGACACGAGGTCGAGCCACGGTCCCTGCGCGGTTTCATCCGGCGCTTCGGTCATGCCGCTGTTGAAGGTCACGTTGGGCCACTGTCCCATTGCGGCTCGAGAGGCTGGGCCTGTTCGATTGGCCGGCACGCGTCGTCCTCCCCTGGGTTCTCCGGTTTCCGGGTCGGTGTAATAGATGGCCGCGTCCTGATAGATCTCCTGGCCGAACACGAAGGGCGAGAACCCGAACGCCCACCGGCGATAGCGATCCTGGTGTTCGCGATTCTTCGCGCGCACATCTGCATCCTGCGTCACGTTCTTCGCGATAGCGTCGCGCAGGGCATCGGTGGCCGTGCTCAACTCGGGATACCGGGGATCGCGCAAACCTGAGAGCTGCGTATACCAGCCCCTCGACGACCAGTAGGACCGGAACTGCGGAGAGACGTATCCCGCAAACTGCTGCACCCATTCGTGCGAAGGGTAGCCGTGCGGGTTGAGATAGATATCCGGCCTCCACTCGCGCCAGATCTTTCCCCGCACCTGTGCCTCGGGCAGCAGGGCACTGCCGCCGCCCACGTCCTGGCCCAGCGCGCTGTAGCGGCCGGCATGCAGCATGTGCGTGGGCGTCAGTTTCTGCAGTTCGTACGCCATCGCGGCGCCGTCGGGGTTCTCCACCGGATGCAGGATGACGTTGACCTTCTTGAGCAGCGCAGTGTATTTCGGATCGGTCGCCAGCAACTCGGCCAGCTTCAGGATGTGGCTGGTCGATGACACTTCATTGGCGTGCTGCCGGCCCGTAATGAAGATCGTCGGCTTCAACGCCGTCATCTTCGTCACGGAGATCTGCTCGCTGGTGGTGGGCAACTGCAACTCCATCACCGAAACGTCCCGGCCGCGATACGACGTGCCCGCTCGATATGCCGTGACCGTCGGAAATGCCGAGAGCTTTCGCACCAACTCCTCGGCTTCATCAGGACCAATCACGTGGTCCCATGTCACGAGCGGCAGATTCGGTTTTTCCGAAGACGTCCGAATGTCGCTGGCGGCCGTCTTTCCGGTGAACGCGAGTGAGCGCTGCGGGCGCGCGTCGCGCAACGGAAGCGACACCACCAGGCGACCCACGTTCGCGTACGAAAGCTCGGCCTGATACAGCCCTGCCTTGTGGAGCACGCCCAGCATATCGACCAGGTCGGCCGCGCGCGCCGCCTCGCGATCATTGGCCGGCGTGACGTCCAGCTCGATTTCGCGGACTGCCGAACTCGTGACCACGGCCCGAAGCACCTCGGGCTCGGCAACGTCCACCTTGGTCAAGTCGCGATTGACCGTCACTGGCTTCTCGGTGCCCTTCTCCTTGTAGGTGACCTCGATGCGCGCGCGGGGCGCCGCGTTGGCGGCGTAATGCACACGAGCGGTGCCGGCCTGGCCTCGCCGCTCAGCATGCATGATTGGAAAAATCTTGCCCGGCGCGCCCAGCCTCGGCCGGCCCGGCAGGTTGCGGCCGATGGCCGCATAGAAATCCAGCGTGACGAAGTACAGATCTTCGTGCAGCGCCTCGATGGATGAGACCTGCTCCTCGTCGATGCCGATGCGATAGTCCGGCTCGCTCATCCACACTTCCACGTCAAGGTCGCGGTGGAACGGCTGGAGGTCGGCGGTCGGCCGGTTGTTCGTCAGCTTCATCACGTGGTCGTGAATACGCGTCAGCACCTTGCTCTGGTAGAAGTCCCAGAACCGTTCGGGATCCGTGGCGATTCGTTCATCCACGAGCGGCTTTCCTGCCGCGGTCAGAGTCAGCCATCCCGTGGTGACTTCCACGCGTGACCAGCCGGGAAATTTCTCCAGGTATTCGCGCTCCACCACCTTCGGTGAGAACGATGCCTTGTAAACCACCACGTCGCGCCTTCGCGCTTCAACTTCGTACGTCTCCCTGGGTGAGTCCACCAATTCCATCGTGAACGCTGATGTGGGCAGCCCCAGGTCGCGCTTGAACACTTCATCGATGGGATAGAGCTCGTGCAGCCAGCGTGTGGGCAACGTGTAGAAGCGATACTTCTTCGTGAAGTCCGGCGCGTGTTCCCTGATCTTCACGTGGACCGCCGTGACGCCTTTGCCTTCTAGCGCGGGCGCCACTTCCTCCAGCATCCACGTGAAGCCCTGCTTGTACGCGGACCTCACGTGCACCTGCGGATCCTTCGCCCCAGCGGCCACCAGTTGACGACGCGCCTGGTCGGCAAGTTGACGGCGCATCTCGGGCGACTCGCTCAGGCGCGCGTCGAGTTCCACGACAGAACCGGCCGTGACCTTCGGCAACGCTTCCGACAGCTTCTTCCTGAAGTCGTCCACCTCCCATGGAATTTCAAAGGTCTCATCGAAGACCGGCACAGCCGCGGTAATGGCTTCGCTCTCCACCTTCACCGCGGTTCCGGCAAGTTCCGTCTTGAGCCGCGCTTCCAGGAACTGGTCGAACGCCGGGTTCTTCTCCTCGAGAAATACCTTCACGCCAAACGTCTCAATCGGCTTCTCGGTCTTGTCCGGCTTGTCGGCAAGGGGACGGACGATGTCGCTCAGCGCGGCAACCGCCAACCCGGCCTGGCCGCCGCCTGTCTTCGCACCAAAGAAATCGCTGACGGCCGTCTTGATGTGTTCCAGGGTGAACGAGCCGCGGCGGTTGTCCCACACAAACGGCACCCGTCGAGCCAGATACAGCGCGGCTGCATCGGTGCCGGCCGCGTCAGCGCCAGCAACGACGGTGGCGGTGGTCGCTCCAAAGGCGCGCGGAATGACCTGCACCACGCCTTCACCCGGGGCCAGACCATCGAGCCGCGCCCGGCCAATCTTGACCAGCGTTTCCACGTGCGCGTTGTCGCGGCCGACGAGAATGGGATTGGTCTCGCGCGCAGGGTCTGTGACTTCCGATGCCCTTCGCACGATAGGAACGGCGATGCCGGTTGACTCCAGGCCGAGCCGAGCCGCGATGTGCGCCGCTCCCAGGCTCTGGGCGCCCGAGCCAATTACGATCGTCGCATCCACGCGATCGGCAAGCAGGTCCGGGTAACTATCGCCAAGCCATCCGTCGATCGTCAGCGCCGACAACAGGTCGTAACGTGCAGCCTCGGTTGCAGTAGCAGGTGCTGGTGCCGCACCGCCACCTGCAGGCGCTGCACCACCCGGGGCCGCAGCGCCACCGGCGGCGCCCGCAGCGGCCGCCGCACCTGGTGCACCCGCAGGCGGATCGTCATCCGGCGGTGTGAGCGCGCGTGGATTGAGACCAGACCGGCGAACGGTCACCACATCGACGCGGCCTGCAGGGCTCCACAATTCGACGACCGTCGATCCGACGTTCGCAAAGTTCAGCACGTCGGCGTCGGCGCCACGACGATGGGCGGCGTCGAGGGCAGTCAGCGCGGATTTCGCAGCGGCGACCGCCGCTGCTGGCAACGAAGCGCGAATGATGATGGACTTGAGCCCCCGCCGCTCGCTATCGACGACAAGCGTCGTCACTGACGCCTGCGTCGCCGGCGCGCGGTGCGCCTTCAGGTACGCAATCACTTTCTGCTCAGCGGTTTCGATCCTCGATCCCGCTGAGCCCCACAGTCGAGGCAGGTATGCCGCCAGCGCCGTGCCCGCCGCCAGCGTGCCGGCATCATCGAAGCCGACCACCGCAATGCCGTCAGCGCCCCCAAGCGGTGAAGCCACAAACGCCACGATGCCCTGCCCTGCGGTGAGGTCCTTGGTGACGATCGCGCCCGTGTCCACGAGCGTCTTCACAAAGGGGTTGGTGCGACCAACGACGATTGGCAGGGCGATGGCGGCGGGCGTTTGGACGTCGGCTACACGCAACGCCAGCGGCAACGTCAGCGCAGTTGTCTCGTAGCCAAGCCGCGCCGCAAGGTTCGTGGCCACCTGCACGTCTTCGGCGGAAGCATCCGCTGCAAGTATGACTCGCGCGGCAACGCCATCGACCAGACCATCGCCATTGGTGTCCTTAAGGGCGCCGCCGCCGAGGGAAAAGGTCGAGCGCAGACCCGCGGATGGCGCGGCTGCTGGCGCGACGCGCTGGCCGCTCAAGGGACCGGACGCCAGCAACAAGGCCACAAGGCCGGAGCAGAGAGCAAGGCGCACACGCATGCGCCGGATTCTACCTGACGAACGTACGGCGTCCCTTCAGGGGCGCCTGGGGGCGTCCTCGCATCACTGACTGCTGTGTTACGCTCGCCTCGATTTTGAAAGGATTTCCATGATGCGCGCTCGCCTGTTTCTCCTTGTCGCGGTCGCTGCTCTGCTGCTGGCCGGCAACCCTTCGGCCGCTCCACAAGCGACCGCCGCGCCGACGATCGAACAGTTCCTGGGCGCCGCGTCGCCGTTGGAAGTGGTGGCCGCCGCCAAGGCGGATCGCGTGGCCTGGGTGGCGTACGACCGGGGACGCCGCAATGTCTACACCGCGGTTGCGCCTCTGTTCGCGCCAGTCAAACTCACCAATTACCCTGACGATGACGGCGTGGACCTGACGGATGTCACGATCTCGGCGGATGGATCGACAGTCGCATTTGTACGTGGCAGCGCCGCGAACCGCGACGGATGGCATGCGAATCCGTCGGGCGATCCCGATGGCGGCGAGGAGGCCGTCTGGGCCGCGCACACCGCTGCGCCTGGCGTGTCCTGGCGCGTGGCAAAAGGCGCCAACCCCAACCTCTCTCCGGACGGCAAGTTCCTGTTGCAAACGCGCGAAGGACAGATTTATCGCGTACGCGTGGCGCCGGCTCCTGCAACCAGCGCGATGGACCGGGGCGAGGCGCCGTTTATCAGCGTCTGGGGGACGAACAGCAATCCGGTTTTCTCTCCAGACGGATCCAGGGTCGCCTTTGTGAGCACGCGCACTGATCACGGTTTCATCGGCGTCTATGACGTGGCGACGCGCACGGTGAAGTACGTGGCGCCGGGCGTGGATTTCGACACGAACCCAATGTGGACGGCCGACAGCAAGCGGATCATCTTCGTGCGCAGGCCTGGCACGCCATTCGGCCAGCAGTCACAGCAAGGCAGCGGTGGCCTGGGACTTCCCGCCGGGCCGGCATACCAGCCAGCTCCGGGCGCGGCCAGGGCGAACAACATTCCGCCATCGGCGCGAATGATCCCTGGTCTCGCGAACGCGACGTTCAAAGGCGGCCACGCGTATTCGATCTGGACTGCGGATGCCGTATCTGGAACGGCGACTGAAACCTGGCATCCCGAAAACGGTGATCGCTTCACCACGCTTCCTCCACTGCAACTGGCTGGTGACTACGTCGTCTTTTCAGGGAACACCGGTGGAGGCGGCCGCGGCGGTGGTGGTCTCGGCCAGGGCGCGGCTGCATCACCCGGAGCTCCCGATGAGTGGGATCGGTTCTACAGCCTGCACTACACCGACCCGGCGTCCAAGCCGGTGCAGATTATCTCCACCGACGGCATGATCGAAGACGCCACGTCCTGGATCATGTCCCAGGATGGCACCACGTTTTACTACTGCACGAATGCGACGGACATCGAACGGCGTCATATCTGGGCCGTTCCCGTGGCGGGCGGGACGCCGCGTCAGGTCACGACCGGCACGGGCATCGAGACGTATCCCGCGCCGCTGGCATCAGGCAAAGGACTTGTGACGCTCAGCGCCAGTTGGAATATGCCGCAGTCGCTCGGCATCTGGACTTCGCCAACAACGCAGAAAATCGTGTTCCCAACGGCGCGGCCGGGCTTCCCCACCTCTGCGCACGTCGAACCGCAGCTGGTCATCACGCAGCCGGCTGACAAGGCGTTCGAGATCCACAATCAGCTGTTCCTGCCAAAAGACATTCGTGCCGGCGAGAAGCGCCCGGCGATCGTGTTCGTGCACGGCGGTCCCGTGCGGCAGATGCTGCTCGGCTACCACTATCGCTACGTCTACCATCAGTTCTACGGCATCAACGAGTGGCTGGCGGCGAAGGGCTACGTGGTGCTGTCGGTGAACTATCGCGCGGGCGTCGGGTACGGCAATTCGTTCCGCCGCGCTCCGAACGTGGCGCCGAACGGCATCGCCGAACTTCAAGATGTGGTTGCCGGCGCCGAATACCTGCGCTCGCGGCCGGATGTTGATCCCGCACGGATCGGGATCTACGGCCTGTCGTACGGCGGCCTGCTCACCGCGCAGGCGCTGGCCCGACATTCCGACATCTTCGCGGCCGGCGTGGACTACGCCGGAGTTCACCTCTATGGCAGTTCCCTCGATCCGGAAACCCAGACATACCAGGCCTCGGCCATCTCGCAGATCGATAAATGGAAGTCGCCCGTCCTGATTATCCAGGGCGACGACGATCGCAACGTCCTGTTCGCACAGACGGTTGGCCTCGTGCAGCTGCTGCGCCAGCGCGACATCTACTACGAACTCATCGTCCAGCCAGACGACGTGCATGATTCGCTGCGCCACGACCGCTGGATCGAGTGGCTGGAGCGGATGGACACCTTCCTGCAGAAGTTCCTCGGGAGTGCGGCCAGGTAAATCGCTGGGGGATTCTCAAGCGCGCGGAGAGCGCACGTCTGATGGTGGCCGTGACATCGTTGTGCAGGGTGGCGGGCGCGCCGTAGTGCGCACCTGCCAGGCGCCCGTTGCCATCAAAGACGAGCAGGGTGGGCACCACGCTGACGTCGCCAAACGCAGCCAGCATCTCCGGCGACCGGATGCCCCAGCGTAGCGGCACCTTGAGTTCGACAGCCAGCTGTTTCACCAGCGCCTCGTCGGATTCCACGGCCGGCGCGAGGACGACGACGCGGTCACCGTACTGTTTCTGAAGTTCGCCCAGCCACGCAAGCGTGCTCCGGCACGGCGGGCACCACGTCGCCCAGAATTCAACCACGACGACCTTGCCGGCCAAATCGGCGGACCGCAAGGTCTTGCCGTCGAGGTCCGTGTACGACAGCTCAGGAAACCTGCTGACTTCACCGGTATCAACCGGGGCCGCCATTGCTGATGCTTCGGACTTCCTGCCCGCCATCAGGAGGTCGATGACCCTCTTCAAGTCAGTGCGGAAGCGATCATGACTCTCGGCTTTTCGAAGCGGGGCGTAGCGGCCGGGCTCCGCGCCTTCGCCCGTCCCGGTGAACCCGAAGTCCTTAGGCGTGGCCACCAGCACGTCGTTCACGAAAATCGCCGGGTACCGTTTGACGCCGTACCTGGCTGCCAACGCAGATTCGCCATAGTTCTCCACGACGAACTTCGCCTGCGCGCCGTAGGTCTTCACCACACTCTGTGCCAGCAGACCTGCTGGATCAGAAAGGTTTCAAGTGAATGGCCAGCGCACCAGGGTGACGGTTACGCGAGGAGGGGCCGGTGCGGGCGAAGGGGGCGGCGCGGGTTCAAGCGCGGCGAAATATTTCGGCAGCACGTTGTCGGCGACGACGGCCGCCAAAGACACGCCAGCGGGCGTTGGGTCCGAACGGTCAAGCTCCGTCAAGGCGCGCTCGAAGAAAATTCGCGCAATCGTGTGATCGGCGCCCGATGCCAGTCGAGGTTCGATGCCCTGCAGGCGCGCACGAATGGCCGGCACATCAGCGGCCGGCGCCGATTGAAGCAACGCCACTCGCTGCACAGCCAGCAGGTACCGCTGCAAAGCGCCATACCGCAGCCCGGCCGCATCAAGTTCCCTGGCTTCTTTCAAAGCAGAACTTGCGGCGATGAACTCCGGATGCCGATCGATGGACACCGGCGGCCGATAGAGCGCAAGGAGCGCGGCCTCGAGCGCATCAGTCTCCTGCGTCAGTGCTCGCACCGCAGGTTGTGAGGCGGCCCTGCCGGCAGTCAGCGTCTTCGCGAACGCCACGAACTCCTGGTTGGCTTGCGCCGAACCCAGGTAGAAGAGGCCGCTGTCGGCGTCAGTGGCGCGGCCATAGATGACGCTGGCGTCGTAGTGGACCTTGATCTGGAATCCTGCGCCTTCCGTCAACGCACGGGCCGCGGCAGGTTGAATTGCGGCAAAGCTGGAGCTGGCGGGAGCCTTCAGGCTGGGACCGAGTACGCGGGCCATCCTTGCCCACTCCGCTTCGAAGGCGGGCACGCCTTGACGCGTGGCCTGCGGTCGCGCGGCCACGTACTGCGCGGCAGCCAGACTTGCCCGGGCCGCGGTCAGTCTCTCAAGAGCGGTCCAGCGACGCCCGGCTTTCAGCGCCTGGTCGGCGAGATCGAGAGCGGCCGACGCCCCGGGCTTGACGCTGGTCCACAGTGCATCGGTGATTGACGCATCGGCAACGCGGGCTCGCCACATCGCCACTTCACGCGCGATGGGATCATTCGCAGGACCTTGCGCTGCAACGTCGCCTGCGGCTGCCCACGGCAACACGAACATCGTCGCCAGCACGACAAGTCTGATGGTGCGAAGCATCGGAAGATTGTGGCACCGACGCCGTGGAATCATCGCGAAGCCAGATTTTTTCCTCTGCGAAACCGGTCACAGTGACCGGTTCAAGACGATTTAGCTCGGAGGCAGAAAGACGTCGGGAATCTTTTCGGCTTAAGGCGCTCCGAAAAAGATTCCCGACGTCTTTTTGCGCTCCGAACTCATTTGAGCGCGTATCGGATCACGAACAAGACAGCGAACACGTAGGCGAGCGGATGGAGGGTGTTCCGGCGGCCAGTGGTCAGCGCCAGAACGGCGGCAGCGATGAAACCGAACGCGATGCCGTCCGTGATGCTCACTGCGAGCGGAATGGTCACGATTGTGAGGAACGCCGGTATTGCCGACGCGTGATCGTTCCACTCAATCCGGGTGACGCCCTCCATCATCATCACCCCCACCAGCACCAGGGCCGGCGCCACGATGGGATACAGCGTGACGCCATTCCCCATCGCCACACCGCCGCCAATCATCTTGACCAGCGGATAGAAGAACGGCACCAGCAGGAAGAGGCCGGCCGTGACGTAGTTGGCGCGGCCGGTACGGCCACCGGCGGCCACACCAGTCGAACTCTCGATATACGCCGTCACGGTGGACGTGCCCAGGCCCGCGCCAATCACGGTTCCGACGGCGTCGGCCATCAGCGCCTGGCGGGCACGAGGCAGGACACCGTCCTTGATGGCGCCGATGCGATCCGCTACGCCGATCAATGTTCCCACCGAGTCGAACAACGCCAGGAAGAAGAAGACGAACACGACGTCGATCATGTCGAGCCGAAGTGCGCCTGGAATATCGAGCTGCAGAAAAGTCGGCGCGATCGATGGTGGCGTGCTGAAGACGCCCTCGAAGTGAACCAGGCCCAGCGCCAGGGCCGCGATAGTGGCCACCGCCATCCCGATGAGAAACGCGCCCTTGACGCCACGCGCCATCAACACAGCGGTGAACAACAGTGTGGCCGCCGATAGCAGCACCGGAGGAGACATGAGATTACCCAGCCCCACCATCGTGCCAGGGGTATCGACGATGATGCCGGACCATTGGAGCCCGATGAGGGCAATCAGGAGTCCGATGCCAACACTGATGGCGTGTTTGAGCGGCGCGGGCACCGCCGCAATCACATGCTCACGAAGGCCGATGCCTGCAGTCAGGATGAAGACAACGCCTGCGATCGCCACGGCGCCAAGCGCGACACGCCACGGTGTGCCGGAGGCCAGCACAACGGTGTACGCGAAGAAGAAGTTGTGGCCCATCGCCGGGGCCACGGCGATGGGATAGTTGGCCAGCCATCCCATCAGAGCCGTTGCGATCGCAGATGCGAGACAAGTGGCCATGAAGACCGCACCCGGATCCATCCCCGCGGCACCGAGCACGGCCGGCTGCACAAACACGATGTACGCCATCGTCACGAACGTCGTGACGCCGGCGAGTATCTCCGTTCGGAGTGGGGGGCGTTCAGGCACGGCAAATCCTAGCACCGGCTGTTTGAACGTAGGGCGTCCCGCCCTACGTTCGAGGCTAACCGCGCGAGGCGATCTTCGTGATCGCGGCGGCCAGCTTGTCGAGGTCGGTTACGTGGTTGTAGAGGCCTGGTGTCACGCGGACGCAGTCGCCCCTCGCGATACCCGTGCGCGCAAACGTGAAAATCCCGAACTCGTCGAGCAGTGTTTTGGTAAGTGCCCTGTTGCTCTCGGCGTCGCCTCTGCCGTACAAACGGAAGCCCGTGATCGCACCCACAAGGTGCGCATCGTCGGGCGTCAGGATGTCCACGCCCTTGACACCTCGTACAGCGTTCACCCAGCGGTCCCGCAGATACCTCAGTCGCGCGGCCTTGTTTTCGATGCCGATCGAAGCCTGGAACGCCAGCGCGTCTGGAACGGTCATCATCGTGGCCATGTTGACAGTTCCGGTGTGGAGGCGGGAGTCGATGCTCGTGGGGGGCGCGCTTTCATCGCCGTGTGCGCGATCGATTGAAGGGAGCTTGTCTTGCCGGATGAACATCGCGCCGGCGCCAATGGGCGCGCCCACCCATTTGTGCAGGTTGAGGCCCACGAACTCCGCGTCAAGGTCCGCCATTGTCAACGGCACTTGCCCGAAGGAGTGCGCCGCATCCACCACCACGTCGATGCCTCGAGGGCGGGCCAGCCCGACGATCTCTTTGACAGGCAGAAGCAGTCCGGTCTTGTTGTTGCAGTGGGTCAGCAGCAGCAGTTTTGTCGCCGGGTTCGCGTCAAGCGTCTTCCTGTAGGCCTGAAGAATCCCGTCGTGGGTGGCGGGTTCGGGAATGTTGAGTCGGACCACGGTGGCACCCCGGCGCGCCGCCAACTCGTTCATGGCCCATTGCATCGCGTTGTAATCCAGGTCGGCGTAGACGACTGCGTCACCAGGCCCAAGCTTGTTGTATTGGCTGATCAGCGCCTGAAGGGCTTCTGTAGCGTTGCGCGCGAGCATGATCTCGGCCGGCGTCGCGCCCACGAACGCGGCCACCTTCTGACGCGTGGACTGGTAGATGGCCGGGAACTCCCGGCGCGCGAAGAATGAGCTGCCAGTGTTCGCCCGATCGACGTTGCGGTGAAGCGCCTCGAGGACGGGTGACGACATCAGGCCAAAATAGCCGGCCTCCAGGTTGATGACATCGGCCGCGACGCGATACTGCGCAGCCACGCGCGACCAGAACGCCTCGTCGCGCGCCAGATCGTTCGGGCTGACCTGCGGGGGGTCCAGCCGGGCTGTCGTGCCGGTCGAGCGGCCGGGCGCCCACGTGACGGAAGCCGCGGCAAGCAACGATGCATCCTTCAGGAAAGTTCGGCGGCTGGGCATGGGCATAGGATACGCAATCACAGGAGACTGAGCGACAATATCGGCTTCAGATGAGCACGCTCGGTATCGGGACTCGGCTTGGCCGTTACGAGGTCCGCGGCAAGATCGGCGCGGGCGGGATGGCCGAGGTCTATCTCGCTGAGGATATGGAGCTGGGCCGGCAGGTGGCCATCAAGCTTCTTCCGCCCGACACGAGCGGGGATGACCATGCGCGCAAGCGCCTCCTTCGGGAAGCCCGGGCCGCGGCCACGCTGAATCACCCGCACATCTGCGCCGTGTACGAGGTGGGCGAGACTGACGACGGCCACCGGTTCATCGCGATGCAATACGTGGAGGGCGAGTCGCTCGACCTGCGAATCAAGCGAGCCACTCTGGAACTCAAGGACGCGATCACGGTGGCCTCCGAAGTGGCCGATGCGCTGGTCGAGGCGCATGCGCGCGGAATCATTCATCGCGACATCAAGCCCTCGAACGTGGTCATCACCCCGCGTGGTCGCGCAATGGTCCTGGATTTCGGCTTGGCGAAGATCGTCGATGACCCCGAGTCTGCACAGACCCTGGTGGAAACGCAGTCGATGCTGAGCGGACCCGGTGCGGTCCTGGGCACAGTGCCGTACATGTCGCCCGAGCAAGTGCGCGGCGAGCCGGTGGATGGCCGCAGCGACATCTTCAGCCTGGGCGTGATGCTGTACGAAATGTTGAGCGGCCAGCGGCCATTCGCAGACAAGAGTTCAGCCGCCATCGCATCGGCCATCCTCACCCGCGAGCCCGCGCCCATCGCGCGGTTTCTGCCCGACGTGCCCGCCGAGCTGGAGCGCATCCTCGCGAAGATGCTGCGCAAGGATCTGAACGAACGCTATCAGACCGCGAAGGATCTGCTGATCGATCTGCGGACGCTTCGCGATGAACTCGAGTTCCAGAAGCGACTGGAACGATCGACACCAGGATCCGGTCCGGTGTCGGCCGCTTCAAGGGCGGCTGCGGCATCGGCCGCCGCGGATGCCGTGGCTCCCCGCGCGCGAACCCGCCTTCTGCTCGTGGTCATTGCCGCGCTGATCATCCCTTCCGGTGTGGGCTGGTTCGTCTGGAGAGGAACGAATGTGCGGTGGGCGAGGGCACAGATGCCTCGGATCGAGCTGATGGCGCATGCCAATGACAATGCGCGTGCATTTGAACTGGCCCTCAGGATTGAAAAATATCTGCCCGGCGACCGGGCGCTGGCTCGAGTCATGCAAACGGTTTCCGACACGGTCACGGCGATCACGGAGCCGGCCGGTGCCAAGGTCTATCTGAAGCGCTTCGCGCCGGACGCATCAGGCGCGCTTCCCGCCCGTGAATTGGTAGGCGTCACCCCGTTGATGAACTTTCGAGTTGCGCGCGGCGAGTACGTGCTTTCGCTCGAAAAGGAGGGCTACGCACCGGCTGAGCGCACGGTTTCGGGCGCCATGCTGCACGCCACTGGACTGACGGTGCCGCCGCCGCCCATTCGCGTCGAACAGAAGCTCATCCCGATAGACAGAATGCCGGCACGCATGGTGGCCGTCCCTGGCGGCGTATACCGCCTGGTCGCATGGTCTCGACCCACCGACGCGCGCGTGACGCTCCACGACTACTTCATCGATAAGTACGAGGTGACGAATCAGGAGTACAAGGAATTCATCAACGCAGGCGGATACGTCAAGCGTGAATTCTGGACACAACCTTTTGTAATCGAGGGCGGGACGCTGTCCTGGGAAGAGGCGATGAAAGTCTTTGTCGACCGCACCGGCCTGCCAGGTCCGCGTGCCTGGTCGAGTCAGAACGTGCCCGACGGCAAGGGCGACTATCCCGTCACGGATGTCACCTGGTACGAGGCGTCGGCCTATGCGGCATTTCGAGGCAAGCACCTTCCGAGTGTTTTTCAGTGGGAGAAGGCCGCGCGCAACGGCCTGACCGAGTCCATCGTGAACTACATGCCATGGGGCGCGTTTTATCCGGGCGACCCTCTTGCACATCACGCCAACTTCGAGAACGGCGGCACAAAGCCGGTGACCAGTGCGGAGTTCGGCATGAGCCCGTTCGGCGCGTACAACATGGCAGGCAATGCGCAGGAGTGGACGGCGAATGACACCACCGAAGGGCCTATCGCCACAGGTGGGGCGTGGGGTGAGCCCACCTATGTGTTCGCCCAGTACGCCACCTTGCCGGCATCGTATAGCTCGAACAAAGTGGGCTTCCGCTGTGCGATGAACGCTCCCGGGGCCAAGGGTGACCAGGGCGCCATGCGAATCGAGATCGCACAGCAGATTCCCGTCTACGCACGAACGAGCGACGCGGACTTCAACAGGTGGCGGACGAAGTACGACTACGAGAAGGCGCCCCTGGACGCCAAAGTGGAGAGCGTCCTGGAGACACCGGAGTGGAAGCTCGAACGAATCTCATTCAACGGCGCTGACGGTGAACGCGCCATCGGTTACCTCTACCTGCCGAAATTCGTGACCAGACCCCAGGTCATTCACATGGTGCCTGCGGGGGACGTCGATCAGGGATTCCGGTCCCTGCCTGCATCAATGGAGGCCGCGCTTGGGCCGATGATCAAATCCGGCCGTGCGGCCTTCGGCGTGGTCCTCAAGGGTTACATCGAGCGGCTTCAGCCGCCTGGCTATGTCATTCCCGTCCGCACGTCGGTGGAATATCTCGAGCGCATCGTGAACCGCGTGACCGACCTTCGACGCGGACTGGACTACCTCGAGACGCGGCAGGATGTGGACACCAGCCGGCTGGCCTTCTTCGGGCCAAGTGCAGGCGCGCAGATTGGCCTCATCCTCGCGGCTGTCGAGCCGCGCTACAAGGGCGTCGTCCTGCTGGGCGCAGGGCTGACGCCAACGCCCAGAATCGCGGAGGCCTATCCCGCGAACTTCGCCCCGCACATTCGCGTGCCGAAACTCATCGTGCAGGGACGATACGACGAAGATACGCCGGTCAAGACGCAGACCGAGCCGTTGTTCAGGATTCTGACTGAGCCCAAGCGCCTTGTGATTTACGAGGGCGGACACGTGGCTCCAACCGAGCTGGTCATCACCACCGTCGGCGGGTTTCTGGATCAGGTACTCGGGCCGGTACGGCGCTGAGCTTTGCGAGCACCACCGGACAGAGAAGATTGCCCCTTGCCAACGCGGTGTTGGGCAGCCTGTGTGCTTGGCCAAGCGCCACAACCGGTCCATGGAACAAGAGGTGCGCGACGTGCTGGAAGAATACGTCGTCGAGCGGCGTGGGACGACGTGAAGGCCGTCGTTCGTGGAACTGGCCGCGCGGTCCACGTGCCCGTTAGCGGGATCCCTTATCTGACGGTGATCGCCGCTCCGCGCTTTACGTTCACGTCCCAATGGGCCAGAAGCAGCGAGAACCGACGCCGCTCTTCTCGGTTGAACACTTCCTCAGCCGCATCACCCTTGATGATCGATGAGTAATCAGCCTCAGTGATCTTGTCGTCCTGATACGCCACAGCGGCGTCGCGATAGACAAGCGTCATCCGCAGGTCCCAACGGGCGTTCTCCGGCATGTGCTCCCGTGGCGTGTCAAGCCGGACTTCGAGCAGAATCCCTTTCTCGAGCTGGCGCCTGAGGAACGGCACGTGGTTCTTGTGGAACAGTGCGATGAACTCGTCCTCATCGCCCCAGCGAACGCGATAGTAGCTCTCCACCACGAAGGAAGACGACGGTGCCGCCGAACTCGCCCCCGGCGGCGTCGCGGTGGTCCCCTGAGCGCCCGCCACAGGGCTGCAAACAGCGGCCATGACGAAGCATGTGAACAGCCGCAACACGGCAACGCGTACGGCAGCTGAGACTGAGTCACCAGACATCATCGGTACTCCACCTTGAGACCGTTCGGCTCGTCGGACCGTTCTTGTTCACGAGATCCATGATCGCGTCGTAGTCTTCCTTCAGCTTGTCGAGCATTGCGCCTCCGAGTTGGTGGCCAAAAAAACTGCCTGCCTAACGCTCCAATGAGCCGCGCGCCACCCCTGGGAAGAGACACTCCAACGCGTCGGCTCCATTTGGATGTTGGGCGGCGTGTTCAGGCGGGAATTGTTTCGAGCGCCACGTGCAGCGAATCAGATTGGGGAATCGAGAAGTTCAACTTCTCGAAGCCGATGACTTGGCCAGACACATTCTTCATGAGAATGACCTCATCACCGGTTTCTTCACAAACGAACTCGGCGGATCGGTCCGCGAACCAGACCGTGAGCGTCTGACCTTCGCGGTCATAGAACATCGTCACTTCGGCCATACCTTCGTTCCTTCCTTGATAGCGTCGGTTGGATAGGCGGTGATCAAGAAACCCCGACCGTCACGCTGTTTCGCGACGGCGCACACCCACCGACTCGGTCGTTCTGCCTGGTAGAACAAGAACACGCGGTCGTCGGACTGGCTCCGACGCACCTCGTCCGGATTCCCCAGTGTTGCTCTCACGACATCCTCTCGGCCTGCCATGATGGGGTGCTTCGTCGCTGTGATCAACGCCCACCGCTCCCGGGTCACCCGAACGGAGAAGCCCAAGGGCGTTACAACCTCAAACAACAGGTCCGGATCCGGCTTCACTCTGGGATCTTACCCGCCCTTCTGGTTCGCAGTCGATCGTCCCGAGATCGTCGGTCGTCAAACAGGCGACCCGACCCCCGTTACTCGTTGACCGCGCGAATCCTAACACGCCCATCGAGTGACTCCGCTAAGACTGGTTAGCCGCGAGGCGTGGTTGGCCGCCAGGCCTCGCGGCTCGTACGGTTGATGCAGAGCAGGAGGCGTTGGGACTGGACGTGGATTAGCGTCTCACGAAGACGGCCTAATCGTCCGGGCGCGGGCCTTGTTCCATCCTGACAAACACCCACAGCAGAGCCGCCACTACCGACAACGCGGCCGCAGACTGAAAGGCAAACGGCCAGCCGAACTTCGCCACCAGAATCGGTACGAGCGCGGTGGAAACCACGCCGCCGAGATTGCCCGCCATGTTCATGATGCCGCCCACAGTCCCAGCATTGGCGCCGCCAACGTCCATCGACGCAGACCAATACGCCACTTCCGTGCAAAGCAGGAACGCAACCGCCAATGACAAACCGGCGATGGCGAGCGTCTGATCGGCGACGTCCACACCAATGACCAGAAAGAGCGCGGAACTGCCGAGCGCCGTCATCGCCACCACTCTTCGTCCCACCGTGGGACCGTACTGTATTGAGAGCCGGTCGCAAATGACACCTGCCGCGGGCGCAAAGAACATCGCGAGCACAAACGGGATGCTGGTGTAGAACCCGCTGCCCATGATCGTCATGCCGCGCTGTTCGACCAGATACAGGTACAACCAGAAGACAAAGACAAACAGCACATAGCTGTTGAAAAAGTAGCTCAGCGACAGGATCGAAACCCGGCTGTCCTTGAGCGGCGCCCACCATGGCGAACTTTTTTCGGAGGCCCTGGCGGACAGGGCGTCAGCCGCCGTCGCGCCGGCGGTTGTGGCATCGAGCTGCGACCCTGCCGAACGCTGCCACGCTATCGTCAAGCCCAGCGCCAGGAGCGCGCAGATATAAAACGATGCGCGCCATCCGAAGGTCGTCATCGCCCATGAGACCAGGGGCGGCGTGAACGCGGAGCCGAACGCCATGGCGACGATGAGCGCTGAGAAGGACAGCGCGCGTTGGGACGCCGGTAACCAGGCGCTGATCGCGCGCGAGGCCACCGGATAGGCCGCGGCCTGGCTGGCGCCCAGCAGGAATCGCAACACGATGAGCATCACCAGGGACATCGATCCCACCGGCGTCACCCAGCCTGGAAGCAGGCCCGTGAGCAACGTGGTCAGTGTCCACGCGCCGGCGGCCCAGGTAAGGATGCGCCCGGGACCGATGCGATCGCCCGACACGCCCCATGGCACCTGAAACAGCGCATAGCCGAGCATGAACGCGCTGAACACGCGTCCCATCTGAATCTTGTCCAGATTGAGTTCGGTCATCATGAACGGCGACGCGACGGAGATATTCATCCGCAGCACGTACGCCGTCAGGCTGAAGCCGCTCAGGAGCAGCAGGATACTCCGGCGTGAAGTTGTCGGCACGCGCGCATGATGCCAGAATTCGGGCGGCAGATGTCAGCCGATTCCCTGCTCACTCATTTGTTGCGCGATGGTCGTCATCCCACCGGCGGAGGATGCCTGTGCCTGGCCGGCGACTGCCCGCACTGCCTCGCCACGGTGGACGGTGTCGCGTATGTCCGCACGTGCCAGATCCCTTTCGAGCCGGGCGCGACGGTTGAACCGCATCCACCCGCCGGCCAGCACCCGCCGCTTGAAAGCCGGGGACGTCGTAAGCCACCGGAAGCACGGACGATTCATTGCGACGTTGTCGTCATCGGACAGGGACCAGCCGGCCTCGCCGCGGCCGATGAAGCGAGGGCCACCGGAGCCCACGTCGAGACGCTGGACTCCGGCGACGGTCAGG
Source organism: Vicinamibacterales bacterium (assembly GCA_046597705.1). Taxonomy (GTDB): domain Bacteria; phylum Acidobacteriota; class Vicinamibacteria; order Vicinamibacterales; family SCN-69-37; genus SYFT01. The sequence continues at coordinate 25,548 of JBKJJZ010000553.1, forward strand.
ACGCGATCGGTATTTATCCGGGCCCGCTGGTGGTGGCGCGTACGGCGACGGGAATGCTGCATCTGTACCCGCGCTGCGAGATCATCGTGGCAACCGGCGCCGCTGAGATTCAGCCAGCGGTACCGGGTAATCACCTTCGCGGTTTGGTGACCGCGCGAGCGGCGTCGCAACTAGCCGCCGCTGGAATCGAACTCGGCCGTGTTGTTGCCGTTGGCGCTCCTCCCGAAGGCGTGCGCTGCGAAGCCGCCGCGGGCACTCTGCTGAGATTCGAGCCGGCGGCTGATGCCACGCGCGTGGGCGCGGTCGTCGTACGGAACAATGACGGTTTGGAGCAACGCTTCGAGTGCGACAGCGTTTCGCTCGGTCTGGGTTTCACGCCCAGAGACGCGCTGCTGCGAATGGCCCGAGGCATGAACGTTCGCGGTGTGGGGGACGTGCTTCACGCATCGGACGTGCCGCCCTGTCCCACGGCCGGCGTCGTCTGCCCTTGCACCGGCGTCACTGTTGCCGACCTGGCCTCGGTCCACGCCCGCGGTTTCCACGAACTTGAACTTGTCAAACGCGCCACTCTTGCGGGCACTGGTCCGTGCCAGGGCTCGGCGTGTGTGCCGCACATCCGGTCGTTCCTTGCCGCGCAGGGGGCCGCGCTCCAGCCACCATTTACCGCTCGACCGGTGACTCGTCAGCTGACCATCGGCGAAGTGGCGGCGGGCGCGCATCATGCACCGACACCGCGCACGGCCCTCCATGCCGAACATCGCGCGATGGGCGCCACCATGGAACGCCTCGGTGGGTGGTGGCGGCCCTGGCACTACGGAGACACCGCGGCCGAATACGCTGCGGTTCGACAGCGGGTCTCGGTCTGCGATGTGAGCACACTCGGCAAGTTCGAGGTCTCCGGCCCCGGCGCCCTCGCTTTGGTCGAGCATCTGTACCCGGTCCGCATCGCCACGCTCGCGCCCGGCCGCTCCCGCTACGTCTTCATGCTCGACGAACGTGGCTACGTGATTGACGACGGGATGGTGTGCAGGGAAAGTGAGACACGATTCACGCTGACGTTTACCAGCGGGGGCGCGACGTTCGCGGAAGTCTGGGTGCGCGACTGGGCCGAGACGCTCGGCCTTGACGTGCGGATCATGAACCGGACTTTTTCGCTGGGCGCGATCA
>JBKJJZ010000586.1:0-4958 GCA_046597705.1 Vicinamibacterales bacterium
CGACGGGTCGGCCGCGCGGGCCGGGTCGATGAGGCCCGGGTGGCACGCGGCCTGACGCAGCCGGAGCAATGCCTCGAGGATCTGGACCTGCGACTTCGCGACCCCGACCTTGTCCACGCGGTTCAGTAGCGCCGTGCGATAGTGGCGGCGCAGGGTGTCGTAGAACGAGCGCTCGGGTTTCGAGAGGACGCATGTGAGCGTCTGTTCTGTACGCGCCGGCAATTCCGGCGCCACCTGTTGTTTGGTGCGCCGCAGCAGGAAGGGACGCAGTGCCCGGCTCAGCACTTCTCTCGAGTCGTCACTGTCGCTGCGCGACAACGCACGCTGAAACGTGGCGGAGCGGCCAAGGAGGCCCGGATTCAGGAATTCGAACAGGCTCCACAGTTCGCCCAGATGGTTCTCGATTGGCGTGCCTGACAAGGCGAGCCGATGGCGGCTGTGCAGCAGCCGGACGGCCTTGGCGGCAGAGGTCTGCGGATTCTTGATGGCTTGCGCCTCGTCGAGCACCACGTATTCGAACGGCACGTCTTTGAGCGCCAGGATGTCGCGACGCAGGGTGCCGTAGGTAGCCAGCACCAGGTCCACGTTCGACAGGGCGCCGGCCGACGTCTCGCGATCGGCGGTGGAGGCATCGACCATTGTCAGGGCCGGCGCGAAGCGGGTCGCTTCCGACATCCAGTTTCTGATCACTGAACGCGGTGCGACCACCAGCGACGGTCGTGGCGAACCCGCTTCCGTGAGACGAGCACTACGCCACCAGTCCAGCAGCGCCAGCACCATTACCGTCTTGCCCAGTCCCATGTCATCTGCCAGGCATCCGCCGAAGCGGAATTCGCGGAGGAACTGGAACCAGCCGAGACCATCCTTCTGGTAGTCGCGCAGCGTGCCTGCAAACGTGGCAGGCGCATCAACAGCTTCGATGCGATCGAATCGCGCGAGTTGATCGCGCATTCTCGTGTAACCGTCGTCCACCGCCAACTGGGCGTCGGCGGCGCGCGCGCTGAGCAGGGCATCGAGCAGCGCGGCCTGGGGCCGCGTGAAGCGAAGCGTGCCATCGGCCTGGAGGTCGCCGGAACTGACCAGAGGCGCCACCCGTGACAGCCACGTGTCCGGCAACAACCCGGTGGAACCGTCACCAAGCCTCACAAAGCGCGCACCCGCGCGCGCGGCCTGAAGGACGTCCACCAGTGCCACCGTTGTGTCGTCGAACTCGACCACGGCCGTCAGGTCGAACCAGTCGATGCCGGAGGCCACGGAAAGGCGCAGGCCCGAGGCCTTCCGGTAGAGGGCGCCTTCGCCCTCCACCCGCCAGCCGAGGTCAAGTGCCGAGCGCACCAGGCCCGGCAGCTTCGCGTTCGATATGGTCATTGTGGCGCGCCCGGTCCGATAGTCGTAACTTGGCAAGGCGCCTATCGAGTGCACGTGCCCGAGGGCCTGATGCTCGGTGACCACATCGCGGCGAATCGAGCGTCGATGGCTGGTGTCGATCGTCACTGGCGCATCATCGGCCGGCACCCGCGTGCCGTCGTAGTCAAAGACCAGGGTCACCGGGATCGTCCTGTCCGCGCCTGGCGGGAGAGCCAGTTGCAGCACCGGCATGGGCGCCACTTCCACATGTTCCAGGCGCAGTGCCTCTGGTAGATCTTCCGGGGCGATCGGCAGTTGCGCCACCAATGTCGTGAGCTCGCTGGCGAGTGTTTTCGGGATCAACCGGGGCGCGGCCGCAAATGCGGACGCGAGGGCGGGTGAAATGACCGACGCGACTGGTGAAAGCCTGTTGTCGATCAGTGCGAGGCGTGTGCCCGCGATGACAATCACATCGGCGGAAGAGCGCGTGTCAGAACCTCGTGTGAGCGTCGTCTCGAGCGCGAACGCGTCGCCGTGGTCATTCACCTTGAGTCGGTAGACCCAGGGTTCCGCGTCCCATTGGAGGTGCTGCAGATCGCCGGCCGTGGCACCGGCGCCCGGCACCAGCACTAAACGGCCGGCTGCCGCCACGGCGGGCAGCCACTCGTAGGCCAGCACCGGGGATAGCGCGAACGAAGCCTTGGCGGCCTCGGTGCCGAACGCGCTGTCCCAGGTCGTGACCGATCGTGCGCCCACCAGCGGAGCCAGCAAGCGCCGATCGTCGATTGGAGCAAGCAGGGCATCCTCGCTGCTGATGGCTGCCGCTTTGACCTTGCCCCATTCACCGTTCTGCTTGCGACTCCGCCGAAGCACCCGGATGACCAGTTGCGCGGTCGAACCAGTGACGTCCACGCCGAACAGCACTTCCGCGTCCGCGTGTTTGTAGGTGGCCGGCGCAGGGGCTGCGTCCCTCGGAACCGTATACCGCAGTTGTTGCAGAAAACGACGGGCGTGGAGTTCGTTGGTCGTGACGGCGTTAACGGAAGGTGCAGGCGCCTCCGGCGGGTCTTGCGCGATGAACTCCGCGCCTCTTGTCAGCGCCGCCTGCGACGCTCCGGCCAACGCTCCGGTCCGCTCGGCCACCAGCAGCGCAGCCCACATATGTTTGCAATCGCTGAAGCGTTCGGCCAGGGGGCACGTGCACCAGAAATTCAGATCGACTGGATCCTCCGGCCGTCCCGGTTCCGGCGGGAACGCTTCGATGCTGACTGCGTAGGTCTCGGTGCCATCGACTTCGGCGAGCGCATGCCAGTCCGACCGATCGGTGATCCGCACGCGGTCTTCTTCCGCGTACCGGTCGCCGCGGTGCCGGCTCCGGTGGTCGAATTGATCCTCGAGTGCCGCGACCAATGACATCGTGACCGACCACGATACCATTGGGTGCACCTCGTTCTTGTTGTACCAACCACCTTCGAGTCGTGGTCAGACGATGCTACGCTCGTCGTCAGTCCACGCAAGCGAGGTCTGCGATGAGCCGGCAAGTCATCCTGGGCGAGATTCCGCCACTCACTTCTGCGGAGTGCCGGGCAGCAGTCCGTCGACGTTGACGACGCGCGGACCTTTGTCGTCGCACACGCTGTATCTCACGAACTGGCTGTTCGGCTGGCCGGCGTAGCCGCGCTCGCCTTCATCTTCGCCGTACATCGCCACTCCGGCGTGTTCGCCACGAGCGTTCACGATGAAGAACAGGATGTTGAAGTTCGGGTCGCCATTGTCCTTTCGAAGGCGCCGCTCGATCGTGTTGGCACGAATGCGCTGGAGTGCGGCCATTCCCGCGTCCTTCGGACTCTTGCCGGCACGCATGCCTTCCACAACGAGATGGGAGGCGAGGCTGAAGAGGTTGGCTTCGCCACGCCCGGTGGAACCCGCGGCTCCAATGTCGCCGTCCACATAGAGTCCCGCACCCAGAATCGGTGAGTCGCCAACACGGCCGGGAATCTTGAACGCGCGGCCACTGGTGGATGTCACACCGCAGACGTCGCCTCGCGCATTGACGCCGCTGCAATGAATCGTCCCGTACATGTGTGTCGACATGACGAACTCGTCCTTCTTGGCCTTCCAGTCCAGCCATGCCTTGCGCGAGGTTTCGGTGTTGAGGTCTGCTTCGATTGTGAAACCGGCACTTCGTGCAAAGTTCTGCGCGCCTTTTCCTGCCAGCAGGTGATTGTCCGTCTTCTCCATCACGGCTTTGGCCACGAGCGACGGTGTGCGGACCCCTTCGAGGGCGGCGACGGCTCCGGCGCGTTTGGTGGGACCATGCATGACCGAGGCATCGAGTTCCACCACGCCTTCGGCGTTGGGCAATCCGCCATATCCGACGTATGGATCGGCCGGATCGAGTTCGTCGATGTTGACGCCGGCGATCAGCGCATCGAGGACATCGCCGCCGCGGGCCATCATTTCCCAGGCTGTTTCGATCACGGTCCTGGGGCCGCCATTTTTGAAGAAGTGTCCGTTGACCGATGCGATCACCACAGGCCGTGCCGCGCGCTGGGTAATCACAGTGGCCGACCGCGCCATCGTCGCCACCGTTCCCAGGGCCGCCGCCGACAAGAACTCGCGTCTTTTCATCGTGCGCTCCAATCCTGTCCGACGTAGGGCGTCCCTTTAGGGGCGCCATGACGCGCCGCGGCTAAAGCCACGCCCTACGTACCGCCGCATCCCACACTACAGGCACGCCCCCCGAATTCCGGCGAAGGCCTTGCCGTGAACGTGCCGGACACCACTCAGAGCCAGCAGCTCCGCGACGTTCGATGATGTGATGCCGCCGCCGGCCAGGATGTCGATACGCCCGGCCGCCTGTTCGACAAGCTGCTTGAGCCTGGCCGCGCCGTCCAGAGCACGAGCCGGGCCGCCGCTGGTGAGCACCACAGCGACGCCGAGGTCGACCAGCGTTTCCAGACCCGCGGCCTGATCGGCAAGGTTGTCGAAGGCTCGATGAAACCCCACGGCCATTGGGCGCGCCGCCGCGATGAGCTCAGACATGAGTGCGTGGTCGATTTGATCGTCGGGCGTCAGGGCGCCGAAGACCACGCCTGGGGCGCCTGCGGCCCTGGCCGCCGCGATGTCCGCCAGCATGACGGCAACATCGTGCCGGTCGTAGACGAAGTCGCCAATACGTGGACGGATGAAGACGTGAATCGGCGTCCTGACCGACGCGAGCGCGCACTTGATGAGGCCCAGCGACGGAGTCACGGCCCCTTCGTGGAGCAGGCCGCACAACTCGATCCGGTCCACGCCTTCGGCCTCGGCTGCCAGCGCGCCACCAATGGACTCGACGGCGGCTTCGATGAAGAGATGTTTCATGACCGCCGAAAGCCTACACGCGCATCGTCCGGCTGAACTCCACGCCTACGACACCACGCGTGCAGGCGTCGGTGGTCATGAATCGCGCCGAGTGCGCGGCTTGAATCTCGATCGCCTCAGCCACCGGCACGGAGCATGACGCGCGGATCGTATCGACAATGGCTTTGCGCGCGGCTTCGGTGGCAGGGCCACCGGCGGCGCTCCGGCCGGGCACGTCCGTCGGAACGCCCTCGCGCGCGCCCGAT
>JBKJJZ010000136.1:0-4643 GCA_046597705.1 Vicinamibacterales bacterium
GAACTCACCACGTTCTTCAGCAATTTCGGCCCCGGGGTCTTCTCCAATTACGACCTGATCCTGGACTGCCGCCATGTATGGGGCAGCCGCCAGGACGTTATCTTCCTCGAGGATCCCTCGGCGAGCCGCGTCATCGAATTCGAATTGATGAATGGCGCATATGCGGTGGTGAACCCGAAGAACGTGTGCCCTGCGACGAAATGTCCGACGTTCTAATCGCATGAAATAGGTGACGAATCGGTCGCTCCTCAACAGGCCTTAATCGGCCCGAAAGGAGTGGCCATGAGCCACGATCAGAATTCCCTCAACCGCATGGCGTCGAGCACGCCATCTGCGTCAGCACGCAGTGATATATTGGCGTTACCACCGCAGCCCAGCATCTGGCTGGATCCGTTGATTGTGGGGGCCGAATCGGCACCCGATTCGGCAGGTGATCCCGGTGATGATGAGTCGGTGGTGGTGATCGAGGATGAGGCCGACGCCGGGAGTTTTCCACATCGTCGTCGACGTCTGCCGTACGGTCGCGGGTTTGTGAGGCCGGATCCCGGAACAGCGGCAGCGACCCCGGCAAAGCCCAAAGCCACGCCGTCAGCGAGTGAGGCGAGCGCGGAAGGCCAGACGCGCGTGAAGATTCTGGATACGTGGATGCGCAGTGGCTTGCCTGCAGGCGACTTTGCGCCGCTGGTCGGGGTATCGAAGCACACGCTGTATGCGTGGAAGAAGCGCTTTGAGGAAGAAGGTCCGGCAGGGTTGGTGGATCGTCCCCGTGGCTCGGTGCATGGCAGCCGGATGTCAGAGATCACCAAGCGGTCGATCCTGATGATGAAGAAGCTGCACCCGGAATGGGGTATCGACCGGATCTCAGATTTGCTGCTGCGCACTGAAGCGCTGCAGGCGTCGCCATCAGCGATCGCACGGGTGTTGACGGAGGATGGCTATCTGGTGGAGGAGTCGCCGATGAAGCGACATCCGGACAAGATACGGTTTTTCGAACGAGCGAAGCCAAACCAGTTGTGGCAGACGGATCTGTTCACGTTCATGCTCAAGCGTCAGAACCAGCGGGTGTATCTGGTGGCGTTCATGGATGACCATAGCCGCTACATCGTCAGTTACGGTCTACACGCCAGCCAATCGGCGGGCTTGGTCTTGGAAACCTTACGGGCGGGCATCGCGTCCTATGGCACCCCGGAAGAAGTGCTGACAGATAATGGCAGCCAGTATATCACCTGGCGGGGCACGAGTCAGTTCCAGCATGAGTGTCGCAAGCGTGGCATCAAACAGATCGTGTCGGCTCCCCGGCACCCGCAGACGTTAGGCAAGATTGAGCGGTTCTGGGGCACGCTGTGGCGGGAATGCGTGGAATCGGCGATCTTCACCGATCTCAGTGATGCGCGGATCCGGATAGGCCATTTCATCGACCACTATAATTTTTGCCGGGTGCATTCCGGTATCCAAGGCATGGTGCCGGCGGATCGCTTCTTCAGTGCGACGCCAGCGATGTTGGAAAGCCTCAGTCAGCGTGTCGCGGGCAATGCGTTAGAGCTGGCCCGTAATGGCGTGCCCAAGAGTCAGCTGTATCTGGCGGGCAATGTTGGCGGCATGCCGGTGGTGCTGCATGGTGAAGGTGATCGGGTGATTCTGTCGAAAGATGGTCAGCGTGCCGAAGTCGACTTCGAGCCACGCCCGTCGGCGGTGATGCCGACACCGGCATCGGCAGCGATGTCATCATCGGTGCCAGAGGCGACGGTGCCGTTACCGTTGGTGCCTACCGCAGTCGTGAGTTCAGAGTGGAGCGGTGCCGAAGCCGATGGCGCGCCAGGAGCATCGCCACTCGATGAGCTGACGCTGCCACCGGGATTGGGAGATGCCCCATGAGCACGCCTGCATCAACGCCGGGAACGCCCACCGTCACCGCCCCCACCGTCGCCAGCGCGGCGGTGGGGGCACCGAAGCCCGTGCGCCGTGGTCGCCCGAAAGGCATCACCACCGGCAGTGGTTCAACGTCTGGCCGTCGCGCTGCCGCGCGCACCGAAACCGGTGCCAGTGCGCAGGCCAAGACTACCGCAGCGGTGGTCTTGGAAGGCCTCACCGGATTGCGCAGTGCGCCCGAATCAGCACTGGCGTTGGGCATCACGGTGGCTCGGTATTATACCGTCGAAGCGCAGGCCGTCGCTGGCCTGTTGGCGGCGTGCGAACCCGCGCCACCAGGCCCCGCACCGGGACTGGCGACCGAACGTGAACTGACGCGTCTGCGTCAGCAGCATCGTCTGCAGGATCAGGAATTAGCCCGCCTGCGAGCGGTATTGCGCACGACGCAACGCAGTCTTGGCGTGCAACCAACCGCACCCACAGCGGTGAACACCAAGCCGAGTAAGCCGGGCGAGAAAAAAGATCGCTCGCGACGCCCACGGCGACCAGTGGTGCGGGCGATGACAGTGGTGCGACGGTTGATTGCGACCAGCAAAGACGCCGGTGATAAAGCTGCCACGGCTGCAGTCGCACCCATATCGACAACGGTCACACCATCTGCTACAGCAGCGAGCGTACCAGATGGAGGATAGAGCTCTGCAGGGATGCACCTCGAGCGCCAGCTGGTGGCCGAACGGGCATGCCCCCAGGCGGTGGACAGCCACCGCCTGGGGGTCATCTCCCTACTGCTGCCCGGTCGGCATCAGGCGTAAAATCCTGGGGTCTGGGGCGACGCCCCAGCAGCGATTATCACTCACCCGAATCCGCAACGGAGTCACCATGTCTCGTCCCGTCGACATCCACGCCATCATTGCTCGCCAAGACGGCTCTGCCGCTGCCCTGGAACGCTGTGCCGTCTTGATGCGCGTGATTGCCGGTGAACTGACGATGGAAGCCGCTGCCGCAGAAGTCGGCCTCTCGACGCAGCGCCTGCATGAGTTGCGCGAACGCATGACCGCCGTCGCGGTAGCAACGCTCGAACCCCAGGCACCTGGTCGCCCGGCAGCCGCTCAGCCCGATGCCAAAGATCAACGCATCGCGGCACTCGAAGCCGATCTTGGGCGGGTGCAACGCGATCTCGACTGCGCTCTGATTCGTGCCGAAATCGCCCTGGTTTTCGGAGATCGCTTCAGCGCCAAAAAAAACGCCATCGACCACGCCATCGCCGACGACCAGCGCGGCGGTAAGCGCCGGAAGAAAAACCGATGACCGTCCCCACCGTCGTCATCTGGATCGCGTACGAGCCATCGCGCGGGCGATGGCGCATGATCATCACGCCCGACGTCACCATGCACGTGGTGCTGCGGCCCAGCGCGCCCAGCGTGATATGGAATCCGCCCTGCGGCGGCGAGCGCTCGCTGCCGTCCATCGCGGACACGCCGCAGGCGATACCGCTGCCCACATCGCCACCACGTTGGATGTTGATCTCGCGCGTCTGCGCGCTTGGCAACGTGATCACGATAGCCGCGTCGCCCAACATCGGCCAGCCGCCTCGCTGGGCCGACCAGCCCTGCTCTGTAGCCCCGCCATGGCGGCCCAACTGCGCCATCATCTGGCGCTCTTCGGCCCCGGCATCGGTGTTCGCACCCTGCGCGCTGACTTTCCCGATGTGGCGTTCCGCGATTGCGCCCAGATCGCGGCGCGCTTCCGTCGCGACCTCCGGCAGCAATTCGATGACTGCACCATGGTCGCCTGCACCTGGACCACACCCGGCACCGTCTGGGCCACTGACGTCTGGCAGACCGACGCGCCCATCGATGGCATCTATCGGTATGTCCTCGATGTCCGTGACCTCGCCAGCGGGTACATTATTGAGAGCATGCCGCTGGAAGACGCCACGGCTGCCGCTGTGGGCGACACCCTGGAGCGCCTCTATCGCACCTTCGGCGCACCGCTGGCCATCAAAACCGACAACGGCGGTGAATTCACCGGTGATGGCTCGGGTGACCTCCACCCACTCTGGGGTGTCGAACAGTTGCTTTCCCCGCCCTATACCCCGCAGTATAACGGAGCCTGTGAAGCCGGTCATGGCAGTATCCGCTATCGTGCCGAAATGCTCGCCCGTCGTGACGGGCGGCCCGGCAATTGGTCACTCGATCACCTGGAAGGCGCTCGCACATGGGCCAACGACCTGCCACGTATTCCACAGGGCCAAACGCCACAGCAGATCTTCGCCAGTCGCGCGCCTATCAGCACCGCGCAGCGAGACCAATTTCTCCGCGCCTGCAGCGCTGCTCGGCAGCAACGCTGGAACGAATGCCGCATGGCAGCTCAGCGCCAAGACCGCACCATTCATCTTTCTTCATCACCAGCCACGGTCTCCAGGGCAGCTATCAGCGCTGCCCTGCGCAACCTCGGCTATCTCAACACCCGGAGCGTACCGATTCGTCAACCCATTCCGTACGAAAAAACGTCGGTCATTTCGCAATGAGCACAGGGGCTACTTTGTCCCAAATAGCATTGATCCGAGTGGTAAAATTCCGCCGATAATACTTGCCGGAGTTGCCCTATGTGCAAGATTTCCGAAACTGTGCGCTGGTGCCGTGGTGACAGTTGTCGCTGGCGTAACATGGCTTTTGACTCCTGGCGTAGATCCCTATGCGTCTATTCGAACGGCTCCGAACAAGTGTGGAAAATGGATAGTTCGCGAAGTCGCTGATGTACCAGTCGCCGCC
>JBKJJZ010000338.1:0-6330 GCA_046597705.1 Vicinamibacterales bacterium
GGGACGCCCTACGGGGATGGCGCCCCTGTACGTAGGGCGTCCCTTTAGGGGCGCCAGGGACGTAGGGCGTCCCTTTAGGGGCGCCGAATTGCAGGACATCAGAAACGCACCCGCAGCCCTGCGTGAACCGTCCGCCGCCACGCGGGATAGCCGATCGGCTCCATGTAGTCCCTGTCGGTCAGGTTCTCGACGCGAACGTAGGCGGTGGCCATGGTCGAGACCCGGGCCACGGCCTGCGCGCGCCACAGCCAATAGCCGCCGGCCGAGGTGATCGCGGGTTCCAGCGCCGAGAAGTCACTGTCGCTGCGCTTGCCGACGAATGTGCCCGCGGCATCGAGTGAAATGCGGCCGCGCTCCCACAGCGCCTGCACCTGTGCCGCATGACGCGGTCGTCGCAGCGCCCAGTTGCCGGCCGACAGCACCTGGCTGAACTCCGACATCGCATCCACGATCTCGGAGTCAGTGAACGTGTGGCTGCCCATCAGGTGCATGCCAGCCACCGGCGCGATCTCAAGCACGAACTCACTGCCGCGCGCGCGGGTCTGGCCCACGTTGAAGTACTGCGCCTGGTACGGCGAGAAGCTGATGGTGCGCGTCGAAATCTGGTTGTCGAACCGGTTGTCGAACCAGACCGCCTCAATCTTGACGCGGTCGGTGAACAGCCGCTGCTCCACGCCCACGTCGAACGAACGCGATCGTTCCGCCTGCAGGCCTGAATTGCCCAGGTCGAACGGCGACACGCCGAACGACTCGCGCATGGTCGGTTCCTTGATGCCGCGCCCCGCGTTGCCTTTGAGTTTGGTGGCGCCGATCGTTCCATCGCCCGCCCGCAGGAAGACGGCCGCAGAGAATCTGGGCACGGTGGCGGTGCCGAAATTGTCGTTGCGCTCCACTCGAAGGCCGGTCGTCAGTGCGAACCAGCGGCTGACGTGCTGATGCTGCAGGGTGGCGCCGTAGTTGTTGCGGCCTGGCGAGATGGTCTCGCCCAGCATGCGGTCGGTAAGCTGCGCGCGTTCACCATCCCAGTCCACTGCCAGCGTCAGGAACTCCGCGCCTGCAAGCGTGCCTCCATGGGCGAGACGGACGTCAGCCTGATAGCCTGCCTGGTGCCGTTTGAACGCAGAGGAGGTGTCGAAGGCGAAGTCGAAAAACTCGAACGGCGACACGCGGCCCTGATACGAAGGCGTGTAGGGCGGGTCGAACTCGAGATTGGTTGACTGCTGCCGGGATCTCGCAAGCGAGTAGGTGACTCGCTGCCTGAAGGCCGGCGTCACCTGTTGCTCCAGCGACACGCCACCGATCAGGTGCGATTGCTTGAAGAACGCGTCCTGGTCCGGCCGGCCAAACGCGGTCTGCCCGGGCGTGCCCACGCGGCCATCCGCGTATCGCCCCACCACGCGCAGCACGATGTTGCGCACGAGTGATCCGCCTGCGGTCAGCGACACCGTGTTCATGTCGAACCCGTTATTGGGTCCACGGTTGTCCGTGTCGTACCGGCCCCCATGGAGCGAGTAATCCCAGCGCGAGGTCCCGCCCGAGACGGTGGCTGAACCGCGCCTGGTCCCGTTGCCGCCGCCGAGTTCGCCTGAAAGCGACGGACGAGTTCCCGCGACGCCGCGACGCGAAACCAGTTGAAGTACTCCAGCCATCGCGTCCGACCCGAAGAGCGCAGACTGCGCGCCCCTGACAAACTCGACGCGCTCAAGATGACCGGTCGGAAATCCGCCAAAGTTGAAGGGGCCGCCCGGCTCGTTGAGCGCGATGCCATCGAGCAGCACCTTCGTATCCGTGCTCTCGCCGCCTCGGACAAACAAGGACGTGACGTTGCCCTGGCCGCCATTCTGCACGACGGCCGCTCCGGGCGCCTGCCGCAGCAGGTCTCCCACCAGCGCGGAACCACGCCGCTCAATCGCCGCCGCATCAAACACCGTGACGGTCGTGGCCAGCTGACCCGTCGGCGCGTCGCCGCGGGTGGCCGTGACCACCACTGACTCTCGAACTGGCGCGATCCTGAGCGTGATCTTCACGTCGGCAGTGGTGGAAAGCTCGGCGGATGCCGGCGTGAAGCCCGGCAACGCGGCTTGCGCCCGGCATCTCTGGCAGGCGCGCTCGAAAGCAAAAGCGCCGGTGTCGTCCGTGATCGTCGTGGTCACAAGCGCCAGCTCAGCGGTGACAAGTGAGACGGGAACACGCGCCATGGGCGCGCCTCCGCCATCGACGACGCGGCCGCGAAGGGTTGTCTGTGCCGTGGCGAGGGCCGGCCACGTCAACAGCACAAGAATCACGGCGCCCCTGAATGGACGCCCTACGGGGGTGGCGCCCCTGAAGGGACGCCCTACGTACGGAAGGGTCACGTGGTTCCTTTCCGGCGTGTTACGCGCCGGGCCAACGTGAAACGAGTTCACGTCAGCAAAAGGACGAGCCCAGAGACCAGGTATCCTGACTTGCGGATCGTCGTCAGTATTCGCGTCTTCCCGGAACCCTAAGTTCCAGTGACGGTCAAGACATCCGGATTTACTATTGGTTATTTCTCAAATAACAAATAACCAATCTGGAAATAGTAAATACCGGGTTCTTGACACTGAGAAAACTGACTCCCCGCTGACAGTGGCGTCACCGTGTGGGATTCGCACCCACTTCCCAATGATCGCCGGGCAAGCGTCGGTTGTCGGTCTCGACTATACCATGTCAAAATAACCGCTTGGCGCATGCCACAAGCAATGAAGTAATGACACGAAGTTCCCTCACCACAGTCCGTTCCGAACCTGCGGCGTCTGCAACATCGGCTTCAGGTCCTCTTCTTGTCAGAGCCGAAACGTTGACGCTCTCCACGAGCAAGACGCTGCAGTTGCTCGACCTCACCGACGAGGTGATGGCGCGCGTGCGCGAACTCGGTGTTCGGGAAGGCACGGCCACACTCAGTTCGCTGCACACGACGTGTGCGGTCTTCGTCAATGAGAGCCAGGCCGCGCTTCGCGAAGACATGGAGCAGTTCCTGCAGCATGTGGTGGACCCCGCCACACCGTGGCTGCACAACGACCCGCAGCACTCCGACTGCAGCCGTATGAATGCGGGCGCGCACCTGAGGGCATTGATGCTCAGTCACAGTCTGACCCTGCAGGTCAGCGGCGGCGAGTTGGTGCTGGGGCAATGGCAGCGCGTCCTGGTGGGCGAACTCGATGGTCCGCGCACCCGCTCGCTGCGCCTCCAGGTCATGGGCGTCGCCTGAAACGGGACCCGTGCAGACAAGACTCGCCTCACTCGGACTGACGGACATCGACGCGAAGCTGGCGTCGAACGAACGCCTGTCGCTCGAAGACGGCGTTCGATTGTTCGCGTGCCCGGACCTGCATGCGCTGGGATGGCTCGCCAACCGCGAGCGTGAGAAACGTCACGGCGGCCACACGTTCTACAACTACAACCTGCGGCTCGAAGCCACCAACGTCTGCGTGGCCACGTGTCTGTTCTGCTCGTTCTCGCGCCTCAAGCCCGGCGACGCGCAGGCCTACACGATGTCGCTCGAGCAGGTCTTCGACAAGCTCCGCCTCCGTGCGCATCAGCCGCTCACCGAAGTGCACGTTGTCAACGGCCTGCATCCCGATCTGCCGTTCGCGTACTACCTCGACATGCTGCGCGGATTGAAGGCTATTCGCCCGGGCATCCACCTGAAGTGCTTCACGGCCGTCGAGATCGCGTTCTTCTCCGAGCTGTACGGGATGACCGACGAGGACGTGCTGCGCCAGCTGATGGATGCAGGCCTCGATTCGCTGCCGGGTGGCGGCGCTGAAGTGTTCTCGGAGCGCGTGCGGCGGAAGATCTGTCACGACAAAGCCGACGCTGACCGCTACCTCGCTATCCATCGCATCGCGCACCGCCTGGGCATGCGCTCGAATGTGACGATGCTTTATGGGCACATCGAGACGATGGAGGAGCGTGTGGATCACATGATGCGCGCGCGCGCCCTGCAGGATGAAACCGGAGGCTTCCAGGCATTCATCCCGCTGGCGTTCCATCCCGATCACAATCAGATGGAAAAGCTGCCGGCGCCCTCAGCCAGCGATTCATTGCGCGTGCACGCGGTGTCTCGCCTGATGCTCGACAACTTCGCGCACATCAAGGCGTTCTGGATTGCCACCGGCGTGGACGTGGCGCAAATCTCGCTGTGGTACGGCGTGGACGACCTCGACGGCACCGTGCAGGAGGAAAAGATCTACCACATGGCCGGTGCGCGCACCCCCGAGATCCTGACGACCACCAGGATCCGCGCCCTCATCCGCAACGCCGGCCGTCTACCGGTGGAACGCGACACCCTCTACAACGTCGTCACACCGCCCGATTGACGGCGCCGGGACGCCCTACGTACTGATGGCGCCCCTGAAGGGACGCCCTACGTACGATGCGGCGCCCCTGAAGTACGTAGGGCGTCCCTTTAGGGGCGCCGTCAACTGGTGACGCCCTACGTACCACGCCCTACGTACACCTTGATACACTGGTCGAAACCCCATCAAGGAGTCTGAACTCATGGCACACGAACTGGCACCACTTCCGTACGCGTTTGATGCGCTCGAACCGCACATCGATGCGCAGACGATGCAGATTCATCACGGCAAGCATCATGCCGCGTATGTCAACAACCTGAATGCCGCGCTCGAGAAGCATCCCGAGCTGGCAGCGAAGACCGCCGAGGACCTGATCAAGGATCTCAACGCGGTGCCCGACGCCATCCGGACCGCGGTCAGGAACAACGGCGGCGGCCACGTCAATCACACGATGTTCTGGCAGATCATGGGCCCCGGTGCCGGTGGTGCGCCGACGGGCAAGCTGGCAGACGCAATCAACAGTGCGTTCGGCAGCTTCGACGCGTTCAAGGACCTGATTCAGAAAGCCGGCGCCACACGCTTCGGCAGCGGCTGGGCCTGGCTCGTGGAAGCTGACGGCAAGCTCGCAGTGGAGAGCACGGCGAACCAGGACAACCCGATGATGGAAGGCAAGCGCGCCATCATGGGCGTGGACGTGTGGGAACACGCGTACTACCTGAAATACCAGAACCGCCGCCCCGACTACCTCGCCGCGTGGTGGAACGTGGTGAATTGGAACGAAGTGGCCAAGCGGCTCGGCTGATTCGCCACTTCGTTCCAACCTCTATTGAGGATTGAGGATTGAGGGTTGAGGATCGGGATGGCAACGGATTGCCGATAGCGGATTGCTGATCGGATTGTGCGATGGTGGAATTGAGGGGCCGCTTCAATCCCGCCGATTCCTCAATCCGTTCAGCAATCCGCAATCCCCCAATCCTCAATGGAGGCCGGCGTCAGTAGAGGCCGGTCAGTACAGCGTCACCGTAACCTCAGAGCCAGTCTCCACGACTTCGGTGACGTCATCGATCTGCACATACCCGTCCGCATTCGCCATGCTCGTGATGTCGCCCGAGGCTTTGAACGCGGGCTCGGCCAAGCCGTTGATGATGCGAACCATGTAGAACTGGACGCGGCCGGGCGCGGAGGTAATGCGTCGCGCGAGTGGCAGCGTGACGCGTTGCGGTTCCCACTCCGGAAGTCTCGCAGTGGCGCGTAGCAGCGGAACGAAAAACAAGTGCGCGTTTGAAAGGCACGAGGTTGGATACCCGGAGAGGCCCAGCACCGGCGCGTCGCCGATGCGACCGAAGACCGTGGGTTTGCCGGGCTTGATCGCCACGCCGTGAAACACGACCACGCCGTGCTGGCGCAGTGCGTCGATGACGAGGTCGCGTTCGCCGACGGAACTGCCGCCGGAAAATACCAGGATGTCGCAGCCCCCCGCGCGCGCGATGGTGTCAGAAAGCGCCTGAATCGAATCACGCGAGGTGGGCAGCGCCACCGGCTCGCCGCCATGACGACGTACGAGCGCTTCGAGGGTGAAGCGGTTCACGTTGTAGAGCTGACCCGGCCCGAGCGGTCCGCCAGCGTCGATCACCTCATCGCCCGTGCAGAGAATGGCCACGCGAGGCCGCGCATAGACCTCGACCGAGACCGTGCCCAGCGCGGCGAGTACGCCGATTCGCGCGGGCGTCAAGACCGAGCCGGCCCGAAGCACCACGTGACCGGCCATGATGTCGCCGCCGCGAGGTCCCACGTGTTGGCGTGGCGCAACCTCGTGCAGAATCATGACGCGTGAGGCTTCGGCGGCCGCTTGAAGGCGGGTGTGCTCCACCATCACCACCGCGTCGGCGCCCGGCGGCAAGGGTGCGCCCGTGGCGATTTCCACGCACGTTCCCGGCCTCACCTGCGTGGCGGACATCTCGCCGGTGAAGAGTCGGCCGGCCAGTTCGAGCGTGACAGGCGTCGCGGCAGT
>JBKJJZ010000538.1:0-3492 GCA_046597705.1 Vicinamibacterales bacterium
ACCGCGGACTTCCTCCTGCAAGTGGAGGGCGTCAAGTGCGCGATCGTGTCCGGCATCGTCGGCGGCCACGTCATCATCAGCGTTCGCAACCTCGGCTACTCGCGCAACGCTGGTGAGTTCGTCAAGGGGGCGTTTGGGGACATCGGCTCCGCCGGCGGTCACCGGGCGCTGGCGAAAGCGGTGATTCCTGCCGAGCGATTCCGCGCGAAGTACGGAGACCTGTCAGGGGTCGGTATCGCGGCTCGCATCGGGGAGTTGGCCGAAGACTTTCTGGATGACGGGCAGGTCAACAACTCCAGGCCCGTGGAGAAAGTCCCCTGAAGGGACGCCCTACCTCAAGACAACGCCTGGGCCAGGTCTGCAATCAGGTCACCGGGATCTTCGAGTCCCACGGACACCCGGACCATTCCACGCGTGACCCCCGCTTCATCAAGCTGGGTGTCCGACAGCCCGTACTGCGATGTGAGGATCGGAAGGCTGAGAAGGCTCTCGGTTCCGCCCAGGCTGGCGGCGCGCTTGAACAGCTTCACCTTGTCGAAGAACGCATAGGCGCCGGCCTGCCCGGTCTTCACTTCGAAGCACACCATTCCGCCATAGCCTTTCATCTGGCGCGAGGCGATGGCATGGTCGGGATGAGACTTGAGCCCGGGATAAAACACTCGTGACACCTGCGGTTGCGTCTCGAGCCATTGTGCGATGGCTAACGCGTTTGAATTGTGCCGCGCGATGCGCACCGCCAGCGTCTTCATGCCCCGGCCCAACGCGTAGGCCGACGCGGGCTCCAGCACCCCGCCCAACAGCTTGCGCGCGGGCATGACCCGATCGATCAGCGCCTTCGAACCAACAAGGACTCCGGCGGTCACATCGGTATGCCCGTTCAGGTATTTCGTGGCGGAGTGCATCACAAGATCGGCGCCCAGTGCCAGCGGCTGCTGATTCACCGGGCTCGCAAAGGTGTTATCGACGATCGACACGACGCCCTTGGCGCGACACGCGGCTGAGACCATGGAAATATCCACGCAACGGAGCGTCGGATTGGTCGGTGTCTCGTACCACACGACTTTGGTCTGCGGACCGATCACGGATTCCAGATGCGCCAACTCCTCCATCGAGACGAACCGGGCGCGCACCCCGAAGTGCTCCAGAAACTTCGTCAGCACCTGGAGCGTTCCACCATAAATGGCTGACGCGCAGATCACTTCGTCGCCCTGCTGCAGCAGACCGAAGAGTGCGGTAGACGTGGCGGCCATTCCGGAAGAAACCACCAGCGCGGCTTCTCCACCTTCCACCGCAGCCAGTTTTGTTTCCACCGCCTGCACGGTGGGATTGGCATATCGCGAGTAGATGTATGACGACGAGCCGCCCCGCTGGTAGGCTTCGAGCTCGGCCGCGGAGCCAAACTCAAACGTGCTCGACGAATAGATGGGCGTCGTCACCGGCGTGGCCGTCACCGCCGCACCCTCTCCCGCGTGAATGAGTTCAGTATCCGGATGCAGCCGCGTCTCCATCACATCTCCTCACAATTCCGACATTCGTTCGCCCGTTGCCACCACCGGCTCGATGAACTGCCGATACGCATCATCATGCCCCAGCTGCATGAGCTCGGCTATCGTGCGCTGCCGATCGGATGATTCGTCGTACACGCCATCAACATCGAAGGGGCCAATCGGATTGTGCGTCGGGCGAATCGCAAACACGCCGGAGAAGCGATTGGCGGCCATCGCCCACGCGTCCTGGAACGCAGCGGTCTCCACTGAGCGCAGCGTCTCGCCCATCCGGGTGCGGAAGTCGAGCGCCTTGGACCGCATGTCATGAGGCGTGGACGCGGGCGGTGCCGGGCTGACCAGGATCACCTGCTCCACGCCCACGCGCGCGATCTCGTCAATGAGGCGGCTCACCAGTTCCGGCCTGTCGCACCACCGGTGCGTTTCACCCTGCCAGTAGCCTTTGTCGGGAAATGTGACTTCATGCGGAGCGGATGCGGCGGGAAGACGCACGCCGCCGGCCAGAAAATGCACGACAAGTCCATGATCGTGCTCGCGCCCGTCGACAAGGTCGAACATCTCGGCCTCCCGGGGGCCCGCGCCCACGCGCCGCTGCGCGAAAGACTGCCGCCACTCGGGCGCCAGGACGGCGGCCACCAAATCCCGGCGCGCATCAAGATCGTGCACCGCGAGCATGACCTCTCGAAATCCGGGTTGGCCGAAGTTCTCCATGATCAATTCCACATAGCGGCGCCCCGTATCGGCACGAGCCGAGTTGGAGGCCCCCTTCGTGATGCGCCACAACGCATCCTGAAAGAGCCCTTCGGGTTCACTGGGATCCAGAGGCTGGCCGAGAAGACGCCACCACATGGCACCCCTGGCCCGCCGGCGGGAACGCTCACGCCGCCGCGCTCGCAGCGCCGCAACAAGGAGCACAAGCGTGACGACCAGCACGGCCAGCAGCACCGCTCTGGGCACGATGGTGGGCAACATCGGCGGTGCAAACAGGAATTCGAGGGATCGCCGATACCAATCGATGAGCGACTCGGCAATGGTCGAGAAGTTCGCAAGCGACGCCACGACCCCGGCCACGTAGGCCAGGGACGCCAGAACGAGCAATGCGAGCGGAGCCAGCAGCAATCCGGCCGCCGCCAGGGTCCCCCACCCGGCTACGCGCAGCGACAGTCGCCATCGATACGCACGTTTGATCCGGCTCGACATCCACGGACCGGCCGCCGAGGACAGGTCGAGGCCGCCATCAGCCGCACCACTGAGCGCGCCAATCACGCCTGCACCGTGTGCGGCGAGCAGGTCGATTTTGACTCCGGCGTCCGCAAGCGCTCGAAGCACACCTGCGTGATACGCGCCCGCTGTGCCGCTTCCACACAAGACAACGGCTGTGCGGAAGCGAGGCGCGTATGACGACAGAGCCAAGCGGCGTCTACTCTTCGTCGTGAATGGTCACGAGTTTGACAATGTCGAATGCACGTCCGCCGGAGGGTGTGGACACCTTGATGGAATCGCCCTCCTCCTTGCCCACGAACGCGCGCCCGATGGGCGACGCGACGGAAATGAAGCCCTTGTCGGGGTCCGCATCCTCTGGCATCACCAGTTCGAAGACCATTTCCTTGCTGTTCTCGATCACGGTGACCTTCGAGCCAAAGCCGGCGCGGTCCTTCGGGATCTTGTCCATGTTCAGCAACTGCAGTTCGGACAGGCGCTTGCGCAGCATGGAGATCCGCGACTCTACGAACCGCTGGCGCTCCTTCGCGGCTGAGTACTCGGCGTTCTCGCGCAAGTCCCCCAGTTCACGGGCCCGCTGAATCTCCCTGGGAAGGTCATGCACCAGCTCGCGATCGAGCACGGCGATTTCGCCCTCGAACCGCTTGATCAATCGGTCTTTCATGTTGTGAAAAGTCTAACATGCTATGTTCGAGCCTCTTGATGGATCGCGCCCGCTTCCCCCGTATCTCCCGGCGTCAAGATCCGATCGTCACGCGCTTCCGCG
>JBKJJZ010000546.1:0-4992 GCA_046597705.1 Vicinamibacterales bacterium
AAGTGGGACGCCTACTCGGGTGACTACGGCCCGAACTTCCTGGGTCACGCGCTCAACGCGGGCACCTACCTCATCAACCACCCTGAATTCGGCTGGCAGGCGTTCGGGGGCAACGTGACCACGACCGCTGGACGCGTCACGGTGCAGGTCCTGGACTCGTTGCGCAAACGCGTCTACATCGCACCGCTCGGCCTGTATCTCACTCTTGACGCCGGGCAATTCCAGCGCGTGGCGTTGGACACTCGCACGAACGCGGTGACGGTGACCCTGGCCCCGGCCACGGCCGTCACACCGCGCGCGCGGCTTCGCATGGAACAGCCGTTTCCGGCGCCCGGGGTGCCGACGTTCAACACCGCTACGCTGGAACGCGGCGCGCTGAACATCACGCTGGGCCCCACGCCAGTCACGATGACATTCACGAGCAAGCAGTAGACGCTGCCATGGCTACACACCACAAGCACCACGACGACCAGGATCTCGACAGCGAGTTCCAGTTCAGGCGCATCGCCTTCGACCGATCGGCGGACATGAACGTCACGCCGCTCATCGATGTGCTGCTGGTGCTGCTGGTCATTTTCATCGCCGCCCTGCCGTTGACGCAAAAGGGCATGGACATCAACCTGCCGCTGGAGACGCAGAACACGCCGACGCCCGCGGATCAGAACCAGGTGGTGGTGAAGCGCGCCGCCGATGGGAAGGTCACCGTCAACGACGCGCCGATCGAACTGGCCCTGCTTCAGGAACGGTTGCGCGTGATCTTCGAGGGCCGCAACGACAAGACCGTGTTTGTGAAGGGAGACGGCGCACTCGCCTATGGCGACGTGATGCCGCTCATCGACGCTGCGACAGCAAACGGGCTCAAAGTGGGCATCATCACGCCGGGCATAGAAGCCGCCGCTCAGCGGCCGAAATAACCCGGACGCGTGCGGATGCGGTAGTTGCGGCCACGCACACGGACGTCCAGCTTGTGCCATCCCTTGATCGTGGCGCCGGTCAGCGTATATCGCACGGCGTAACTCTGACGGAATTCAGTGATGGCGTCGCTGACCACTTCGCCCACGTTGCGCTGTGGCGCACGGACCAGCCGCCCTCCTGTCAGCAGCGACAACGCCTGCAGCCTCGCGGCCGATATCGCGCGGCCGCTCTTCGGCTCCCCAGGCAGAATCGTATACACGACCGCATCGGTGAGCCGCGCAGCCTCCAGCATCGCCGCTTCGTCGAAGAAGCTGGCGTTGTCCTTCGCATCACTCAGCACAATCGTGATCTGCCGGCGGTCCGGCGTGGGGATCGTGGCCAGCACCAGACTCACGGCGTCAAAAAAGGCCGTGCCGTCCGAACCGCCCCGCTCGAAGTCGATCTTCACCGGCGGACTCTGCCGCGACGCGGCTTCAGCGATGCTCGAGTTGAAGGTGATAATTTCGCATCGATCCCGGGGTTCCAGCGCCGAGACCACGCCGCGCATCGTGCGACGCAAGTGTGCCAGGTCATCCTCGGAGATGCTGCCGCTGGTGTCGAACACGAGCCTCAGATCGATCGGCAGTGTGTTGAGTTCAGCGGATGTGACCACCTGCTGGACACCGTTGTCGCGAATCTGGAAGTCCTGCTGGTTGAGGTTGCGGACGACCTGATCGCCGACGAACACCGCGACGGGAACGGTGATCGCGTCGGTGCCGGCGCGGAATGTGGGCGCCTGCGCCTGCACGCAGACGACCGCTGCCACCAGTGCCACTGCCGTGACTGATGTCGTCATCGGACGGCCGTCCTCAGCGAATCAATCCATTGGCCGGCGAACCGCTGATCGCCGAAGTAGTAGGTCCGCCACGGGTCTGGCACGACGACTCGACCTTCGCGCACCGACCTCGCGATCTCGTCAGCTTCCGTCGTTCGATCGAGATGCATGAGCGAGATGGTGAGGCCGAGGCTCGCCGATTGCGCCCGTGGATAGAGCGCGAGGATCGCTCGATAGGCGTTCACGGCATCCCCGGACCGGCCCAGCGCCTCGAGGACGCGGCCGCGAACCAGCCCATGCCAGTACTCGAGGGGGCGATCGTCGTGAGGCCTGACAGCATCGAGCCACTCCATCGCCTCTCCTGGACGCCCATCTTGAAGGAGCGTCCATCCACCGCGGACACGGGCCTCGGTTGCGGCTTCATCAATGCCAGCGGCGGTTTCAAATCGGGAGATCGCCTGCTGCAAGCACACACTGTGCTTCGCGAGCGTGACCTCGCGGTCGGATCTGTAAGGACCGGCGGGATCGTCAGGAATCTGGGCACCCGCGGCCGCAAGCAGCGCATCGATTCGGAGGGCGGGCTGTTCCAGAGAAGGCCGGCCCACCCAGCATCGACGCTCCTGCGCGACCGCGTGCGCCAGCAGGACCCTGCCGTCGGGGCCGCCGCCCCCGCGCGCAAGATCAACCACATGCTCCTCAACACGTGCAGGATCGGTGGAGCCTTGAAGCAGTCCGATTGCGGCCCGATGCCAGGCCCGGACGAAGTCGGTGGTGCGCGCCGACGCCAGGCCGGTGTCACGCGCCGTCGCAAGATAGCGTCGCCCGGCACCAACCAGGACAGGGACATACTGCGGAGCCCGGGTGGCCGAGATTCGGGCGAACTCAAGCAAGAGCAGCGCCTTTGCGCGGTTCCATTGTCCAAGCCAGCGATCGAGTTCGCGTGGCTTGTCGAGCCTCAGACGCTCCTGAATATCGATCGATTTGACGAAGGTGCGCTGGATGACCTCGAAGTCCCCTCCCACGTACGCGGCCAGCACATCATCGAGCGTCTGGCGCTGAGCATCGACGGGAGCGAGGCACATCAGCACCGCAAGGATGGCTGCGAAATGCGCAGGGCGTCCCTTCAGGGGCGCCGGACAATTTGGCGCGGCTAGAGCCACGCCCTACGTCCCCGCCGGGCCTGAAAGATCCGGCCTCCGTAAGCATTCTTCAAAAGCCCTGGCGAACTCGGGCCCTTTCCCTTCATCTTCATGCTTGAAGTAAACGAAGACCTGGTCCCAATCGGACTCGTGTGCCAGCACCGTCTTGGCCCAGTTTT
Organism: Vicinamibacterales bacterium; assembly: GCA_046597705.1. Lineage (GTDB taxonomy): Bacteria > Acidobacteriota > Vicinamibacteria > Vicinamibacterales > SCN-69-37 > SYFT01. The sequence continues at coordinate 3,048 of JBKJJZ010000546.1, forward strand.
CCAGGTCAGCCGGCTGGTATCCCTCATCACGAAGCCGGAAGTAGGCGTGTCTGGCGGTGGCCACAAGCGGCGTCGTCTTGTCCCCCATGTCCGCGATGCAGAGCGCGGCGCCGTGCTTTTCCAGCAGGCGATACACCTCGTCCGCATGCCAGGAGTTGTGGCGGAACTCGAACGCGCATCGCAGGTCTGCGGGCAGCAGCGCGAGAAATTTCTCGAAGCGAGCCAGGTCGCATTTGAAGTTTGGCGCCAGCTGAAACAGCAGCGACGCGATGTGCGGTCCCAGGCCACGCGCGCTCTCGGTGAACATCCCCATCAGCTCTTCGCAATCGATCAGGCGCTTGTCGTGAGTGATCCGCTTTGGAGCCTTCAGCGTGTAACGAAAGCCCTCAGGCGCGTGCGCACGCCATCCTTCGGTCAGCTTCGGCGTTGGCATCCGGTAGAACGTGTAGTTGATCTCGACGGTGCGAAATCGCTGGGCGTAGTACGCGAACATCTTCGACGCGGGGAAAGGATTCGGGTAGAAGGTGCCTTTCCACTCGGGGTAGTTGTAGCCCGACGTTCCGACGGCGATATCCATGGACAGACAATATAGTCCGAACGTCCGTCCTCTCTATTCGGTCTTGTGGGATCGGAAGGTGGCCAGCCCGAGGACGGCTATTCCCCAGATGCCCAGGGCGGCGAAGTTGGGCCACAGCAGGTTGAAGCCGACGCCCTTGAGGAAAATGCCTCGCACAATGACCAGGTAATACCGCAACGGAATGAGCGTGGTGACCCACTGAATGGGGGCGGGCATGTTCTCGATCGGGAAGATGAACCCCGAGAGGTAGATCATCGGCACCAGGAAGAAGAACATCGACGTCATCATCGCCTGCTGTTGCGTGGATGAAATGGTCGAGATGAACAGGCCCAGCGAGAGCGTGCAGAGGACGTAGACCGCACTCGCGGCCAGCAAGAGAACTGGGCTCCCCAGCAGCGGCACTTCGAACCAGAACACGGCGACGGCCATCACCAGCAGCACGTCGATGAAGCCGAGCACACCGTACGGCAAGAGTTTTCCGAGGATGAGCTCGAAGCGGCCGAGTGGCGTCACGTGCAATTGCTCCAGCGTCCCGAGTTCGCGTTCGCGGACGATGGCCATGGCGGACATGTTGGTGGTGATGAGCAGCAGCAGGAGTGCGAGCACGCCGGGCACCATGAAGTCTTTGCTCACCAGTTGCGGGTTATACCAGACGCGCACGTCGCCGCTAATGCCGCCGCGTGGTTGCTCTGCCCCGCCTTCGCCAAGGCTACGGCTGGCAAGCACCAACGCCGAATTGAACTCGCTGACCAGGCCACTAGCGTAGGCCAGCGCGACGCCCGACGAATTCGAGTCCGTGCCATCCGCCAGCACCTGGACCGTCCGCGCACTCGCTGGTCCCTGGCCGTTGAGCGAGTCGCCAAATCCAATCGGCACGATGATGCCCAGCCACGCCCGCCCACTCGCCAGCGCGTCGTCCACCTCGTTGGGGCTCAGCAGTTCATCCACCACCTTGAAATATGGCGACGCCGCAAACCGTTCAACCAGCTCGCGGCTTCGCGATGTGCGGTCGCCATCGACGACCACAATCGGCACATCGTGCACATCCGTCGTGGCCGCGTATCCAAGCATCCCAAGCTGGATGATCGGCGCTATGACGATGATGCCGGCCAGGCGCGGGTCCTGGCGGAGTTCCAGGAACTCCTTCCACATGAGCGTAAGGACTCGGCGGATCATCGCTTCGCCAACCTCAACGACGCGAGTCCGAAGACCACTGCCGCATAGACGCCAAGGGCGGCCACTGACGGCCCGACCATCCACAAGTCGGACCCCTTGAGCACAATTCCGCGCAGTGCGATCAGGAAGTAGCGTGCAGGGACAATCGTACTCACGTACTGAAGAACGATGGGCATGCTGGCAATCGGGAAG